>JABXGU010000334.1 GCA_016550415.1 archaeon
GAGGAATGGACGCTGCAAAAAGATGCTGAAGAGGTGATGACACAAATGCAGGCAGCGGGAGTGGCAGCTGGAGTAGTGGAGAACCCAAAGGATATGCTTAGCGATCCTCAATTAATACACAGGAATCATTTTCCTAAGGTCAACCATCTTGAGATAGGCAGTTATGTGGCTCGAAATGACGCATTTCGTTTCTCGAGAACCCAAAGTGACATCAAACGTGCACCTTGTCTTGGCGAGGACAATGAAATAATCTACAAAGAACAGTTGGGTATAAGCGAAGAAGAGTATGTAAATCTCATTCTCGAAGGGGTATTAGAATAGTACTTGTTATCAGGCCAAGGAACTAAGTTACGGAGGGGACAAATGCCAGGAGCACTGAGCGGAATCCGAGTTCTGGAATTGGGTGTATACCAAAATGGCCCCGCAGCTGGCTACATGCTGAGTGATATGGGTGCTGAAGTTATTAAGATTGAGGACAGGGTACGAGGTGACTATGGAAGAGGAACATCCAGTCTGTGGGGATTATCCGTTGAACACAAAGGCGTCAATCTTTTTTATGAAACTCCCAATCGTAATAAGAAAAGCATTACCCTTGATCTGAAGAAAGAAAAGGGTAGAGAGATTCTTTATCGATTGGTGGAGAAGGCAGATGTTTTTTACACAAATTTCAGTAAGAGGGTTACCGCTAATCTGGGATGTGATTATGAAACTCTCTACAAGTTTAATAGCAAGATTATATATGGCAGCACATCAGGATATGGTAGCAAAGGTCCTGAAGCGGACTTAAGAGCGTTTGATGTAGTGCAACAAGCAAGATCAGGATTGATGGAACAAACAGGCGAAGCTAATGGCCCCCCTGCTACAATAACTGGTGCCGTCATCGACCAGTTAGGAGCAACGATGCTCGCTTATGGAATTTTAGCAGCTCTGGTGGCGCGCGAACGTGCTGGTATAGGTCAGGAAGTGGAAACTTCAATGCTGGGAAGCGCTATTCATTTACAGGCTATGTCAGTTAATCAAGCCTGTATAATAGGAAGGCCATTTAGCCGGCACAATAGGCTAAGAGCCAGGAACCCTCTGGCAAACTATTACCAATGTGCTGATGGTAAATGGATTCTGTTTTCGGAACTACAGTCTGACAGGTTCTGGACTGACTTCTGCAATGCCATCGGTACTCCGGAACTAGCGACGGATTCCCGTTTTGCGACATCGTCTGCCAGGAGGGAGAATTTTGTGGAGTGTATTGAGATATTGGATCGCGTATTTAAGACAAAACCACGTAATGAATGGATGCAGATTTTGAGAGAAAAGGGTGGGGGAGTAGTATGCTCTGAAGTATATTCATTGACTGACCTCCCCGGACAGCCGCAAGTGATGGAAAATAAATATATAGTGGAATATGATCATCCTGTCCTTGGGGAAGTTAAACTTGTCGGTTTCCCGGTATCGTTTAGCAAAACCCCAACTAGCATAGTCAGCAAAGCCCCGGAATTAGGTGAGCATACAGAAGAAATATTATTAGAATTGGGTTATAACTGGGAAGATATTGAAGCTCTCAGGAACGCGGAGGTAATTTAATTAGCGAGTGAGGGAGATGGATTATGAACCCGCTTGATGTTTTAGTTGATAATATAATTGAAACCAATTACGAGAATCTGTCGGCCGATGTGGTTGAAGTAAGTAAGAAACAAATTCTTGACACATTAGCTGCGACTATTGGCGGTAGCACATGTAGTTTGTCAGGCGAATTGGAGGCTCTTGTAGATATGGTAAAGGATTGGGGAGGAAAAGAAGAAAGCTCAATTCTGGCATTTGGTGGACGAGTACCGGCTCCCAACGCTGCCTTTGTGAATGGCATACTATGTGTACGCTTAGATTTTGATGATACATTTGCTGTGATGGTCAGGAATCATCCATCAAGGTCGATTGTGCCCGTTGCTTTTGCGATGGCAGAGCGACAAGGGAATATAAGCGGTAAAGAAATGATAACTGCGGTAGCTTTAAGCCATGATTTGGAGTGTAGGTTGAAGCTGGCGGTTGGTCGTGATGTCGAGTCGCCGTTGGGTTTTACCCCTAATTTTCTGAGTGCCGCGGCTGCTGCGGTTAAATTGCTCGGACTCAACAAAGACCAGTTAAAGAATGCCCTCGGTATCGCTGTTCACCAGGTTAGTGGTGCCA
>JABXGU010000335.1 GCA_016550415.1 archaeon
ATCAGTAATGTTTGCTATCCTTCATCTGCCCATGATTATCTGGGGGAACACACCGGCCCTGCTAGCTGCAATCTGGCTCTATAACCTAACATTAGGTGGTCTCATGCTGGGCTTGGCTTTCGTAAAAGCACAAACACTCTGGCTTTCCATTGGCGTTCATTTCTCATGGAATTTTGTACAATACCATGTAGTGGGAATAGGGGGAAGCGGCATCAACTCGTTCTATAACCTTGGAGCTGAGTTGATCACAGGCGGAGTAATTGGTCCTGAAGCAGGCATTCTAGGAACAGTGGCATTCATTCTCCTCATCCTCATAGTATGGCTGCTGCCAAAAGAATGGATTGCATCGACGCCACTCATGAATAAAACAAGTCAAAAAAGGGATTTCCCAAATGAGACATAAAGAGAATTCAACAGAAATTTGCATGAACAGATCAAAAACAGAATGCTCAGATTGTGTTATCAAAGAGCACCTGGAGTGCCATTTTCGCTCAAGGACACTACTGCGGTTCTCAGTTACGTTTCTAATAGCTGCAGTTCCAGCCATTGCGGCGATGATCCTTGCAGGATATGGATTGTTCCTGTTGGGCTGGCTTGCTTTCGCCATCTTATTCTTGCAAATCTGGGAAAACAAAATACTATGTTCGCATTGTCCGGTTTATGCTAGGAAAGGGAAAACGCTTCGTTGTCATGCAAATTATGGTTTACATAAGATTTGGAAGTTCAATCCCAAGCCAATGAGCCAATGGGAGAAAATCCAATTTGTAATTGGCGCTTCCATCTTTAGTAGTTTCCCCGTTCCCTTTCTTTTACTAGGAAACCAGTACCTTCTCTTATTCACCACTTTGGTGGGGATATCGATTTTTTGGGGAGTGCTTTTAGTGAAAATGTGTGTCCGATGTGTGAATTTCTCTTGCCCACTCAATCGTGTTCCTAAACATTCTGTTGACGCATTTCTAGCTAAGAATCCAGTAATGAGAGAAGCTTGGGAAGAAACAGGGTACAAATTGGAAGATGTTACTGAATAAATGATTTTTAATTGCCTTTTAGTTTGAGGGCTAACCTAGCGATACGGTCACCGACAAGCTGACTGTTTCTTATTGCTATCTGGTCATTAGGGGTGCCACGCCAAGTAAAACCCTCACTTTGCAATGCAGTCATACCAGCCCAAGCTTCAGTTACGGGGTTACCAACACCGCCGGCAACAATCATTCCCTGACCGAGTGAGTAATTGATGATAGCAGAAGCTGTAGCTTCTTGACCTCCATGTCGGAGTCCACCAGCAACAAGTATGCCCACGACTTTATCACGGAGTGAGTGGTTCTGCATTTTCAGTGTACGTGATCTGTCCATTAGGTTCTTTAGAATCCCTGGAACTGTGGACCAGTATGATGGACTAGCGAATATTATTGCATCTGCTTCCTCCATCTTTGACAGAATTTTAGGAACATCATCCTTCATATCTTCGGGGCAAGGCTTTTGGCGAACACAATTATCACAGCCGGTACAGGGAAGAATGTCATAATCAGCAAGGCGTAGAAGCTCAGTTTCCGCTCCCTTTACTAAGGCAGCTGTTTCAAGTGCTTTACTAAGGAGAAACTCAGAGCTAGACTTTACTTTTTTGGGTGAGCCACAAATGCCTAGAATTTTAACAGCCATTTCATCAATCCTCATAAGTTATGAATGGGATACCTGAGAAGTCCTTTTTCAGCATTTTCATCAACAAAGAAGAAAACGTCTTTTCTATAGGTTATTAACACTATTTCCAATCCCATCTTCACTTTCAGTTTTGGAGCACATATAACGTTTCTTCAGAAGTTTAGTCATTTCTTGGAAAAGAGCATCAATCCCAATATTCTCTTTTGCAGAGGTTTCGATGTATGGTGAGTCATATTGAGAAGCAAAGGCACGTCCTTCATCAGGCGTAACAAATGAACGTGTTGAACCAAATTCACTACGTAGATCAACTTTGTTGCCGACAATGATTAGGTCCATATTATTCTCAGCCTTTCGAAGATTCTCAATCCAGTCATGTAAACGATCCATTGTATAGCGGCTGGAAATATCGAATACAGCGATGGCTAAGCGAGCACCCACAAAATAAGAAACAACAAGCTCACGGAACCTAATTTGCCCACCAAGATCCCAGATTTGAAGGATTGCACTCCAATCATCATCAGATACTCTGTGGACAGCAAAGTCAACCCCCACGGTAAGCTTCATATTAGCTTCAAAGGTGTTCTCCGTTGCACGCATAAGGAGACTAGTCTTTCCAACACCACCCTCACCAGCTAAGATAACTTTGAATACAGCCTCCGCCAAAATCACAACTCTCCCATATTTACTAGAATGAATATTCTTCGAGACACCTACCAACTATGAAACTAGAAGGGAATATGCAATCCACTTGCAAAAAAGAGTTCAGCTGATAAATACAAGAAAACAATAAGATACCTTGGCTAATTGCGAACGCCTCCAGCGGATTCTCTAAGTCGATTGTTGCCGAGATTCATCCAAGACAGGTTCAGCTTCTCGAATATCCAAGTTGCGATCAACAAACAAGATTACCAAGTGTTCATTCTTGCACATTGCAAGAACAAGAACAGGTACACGAGGTGCCTCCTTAATCGCCTCTTCCTTTACCATAACGCCCCCTATCATTGTTCCACACACAGGGCATGGATGTTCTCGTAGGATGTACCTAGACATAGAAGAATCTCAACCTACCATTTCTTTTACCTTGTAACTATTTTATCAATAATATAATAGGTGTAATATCCAATAAAAGTTAATTCCAGCTAATGTTTTGACCTCGGATGACGAAGCAAGCGTTCCAGTTTACGCAAATCACCAGGTGTATTGATGTTCACAAATGTATGAAGCTTCTCATCAAAGGATTTCAACGCCTGAGTCGATAGATAGATTACACGACCAATGCGGCTAACTAGGCAACTCATTTGATGCAGACTATCTTTCAAGCATTGCTCCGCAACCTCAGCTGCAACATCTGTAAGGAATACTGAATGTAGGGGTTCAATCCATCCATTTGGCCACCGGGGAACTGCGGCATGATGGTCTTCCACCATACTCCACATAATTTCGAAAAACATGGGATGGATGAGAGGCGAATCGCAAGGAAGAATTTGGGTGTATACACATTTAGCGGATTTGAAAGCAGTGAGAGCGCCAACAAGAGGACAACGGGGCTCCTGCATGATATCAACAAGAATTTGGTCCTCTGAATAATATTCAGCTAGCGTAGCTCGATCCTCTTGATTATGAACTATAAGAAGGATTTCATCAGCATATGCCTCACAAGCATCTACCATATGAAGAATCAATGGTTTGCCTGCTACATTAGCGAACGCCTTGGATTGCTGGAACCGGTCACCCTTCCCACCCGCAAGAATCGCGACACTAACAGGAAACACAGTAACTCCGCTCGTTGATTTTTCTTCTATGAATCCACAAGCGTCAAAACGGAACAAGTTGTCTTAAAGTTAATGTCTCGAATAAAACTATTGAATGGCTAATGCATTAACCTTGAAGATTGTCTTTTTTATTTTGCATGATGAAAACTAGAACAGGAAAGGGATGGTCTCCCCTCCTGCATGAAATGAAGTGTCATTCCACAGCATATAAATAGAGAAAAAAGGCTCTAATAGCGCTTATTATCACAATATTGGCAATAATATATCATATTTTTAGAAAATAATCGTAGTGGGAGTTATTTTCGTCATTTGGAACAGTAATATATGTGTAAACAGAGATTTATTTTGATTATAGGTAGATTTTATTGCTCTTATGATATGATTATTAGCAAAAAACTCTCTGTTATAATAGAGGAATTGAGTATTGACTATTGAAACCGAGTTTACATGGGCACATGATAAATCACCCACCCGTTCTCTAAATACAAGATTGACAACAAGAAAAGCCAGGCTTCTTCATGAATTATACACGAATCCACATTTACCAAAATACAAATTTGCTAAGCGATTGAAAACCACAACTCGTATTATCGCGAAGGAACTCAGCGAATTAAAGCGTGATTTCACCTTGCAGATGCTCAGTGTGGTGGACCCACACAAATTCAGGCTGACACGCCGCACCATTAGCTTCTGCACAAAATCTCTCAAACATTCTGAGCAACTTCAAGGCTTCCTCAAGAATCAAGGCAAGTTTATTCGATACTGGCTATTTGATCAAGATTGCCGGCGAGGACTTATCGTTTATCAGTATCCAAATCAAGCGAAAGGACATCGTCTGTTTAATAATCGCGTTCGGTGGTTATATGACGAATTTTTTGAATCGCATAATGTTGCTCAGATAAGTGGGATCCATTATTTTTTTTCACTAATTAGTTATGATCCAACCACTAGAGCCTGTTCATTAGAAACGGACATAGTTGCAGCCATGCTTCAATCTGTAAAAAAGCATTACAAGACTTTTCCCTCGCCAGAGGGGATGTTTTTTGGTCAGCCAATTGTGTTCAAAAAGGTTGACTATTTACTTGCTCACATAGCATATGGAATTGGACCTACAAGTAGTATTGATTACAAACGAAAATTGTTAAAGCGTTTTGGATTTGATTTATCGAAGAAAACAATTTGGAAACGTATACAAAGGCTTCGCCAATCTCATGCCACATTTCCAATTGTTCAAATGAGGATTCCAGGATTCGATGAACATGTTAAGATGATGATTCATTGTTCTTCGGATTCCCGGGAAATGGTCAGTGTGCTTCCATCTGTCCTCCCTTATGCCGTAATATTAACAACAAATTATGGGTGCGAATTGTCATTTCAACGTCCAGTGCGATGCACTGCTATAACAGGTCAATTGATTCGAACTATGCATCGTGAAGAGGGAGTGGAGGATATTGAGCTTCTCAGATTCCAAACAAGTTATGCGCAT
>JABXGU010000336.1 GCA_016550415.1 archaeon
CTTCCTTGCAATCAAAATGGCAGTACCCGTCTTATCGTATTTTGGGCGTCCTGCACGTCCTGCCATTTGTTTATATTCTAATATGGGAATTGGTTGATAACCTTCAACACGATCGAAGCGCCTGTATTCTTTTATAGCAACAACACGGGCAGGGAGATTTACTCCGGCTGCAAGTGTTGGAGTGGCACACACAGCTTTAAGATAGTTATTTTTGAAGGCGTCTTCGATGAGCCTTCGCTCAGCATAGCGTAATCCAGCATGATGGAAAGCGACACCTGCGCCTATGAATTGAGAGAGTCTTCTAGTAACTTTTGTAACTTCACCCACTCGAAGAAGCCGTTCAACAATGATATCCAGTTCACGTTTTTCATGTTTGGAAAGGCGAGGGGAAATAATTTGACAGAGACGTTGGGCGGTTTTCACTGCAGATCTGCGAGTATTAAGGAATGCTAGGAGCTGCCCCTTATGACGCAATACATGGCGAGCAATGTCACCAATTGGGAACGAGGAAAATGGTTTGATATTCTCCTCTTCATCATCACTATAGGTGATGGTTCCCTCCAAATAGACACCTTCCCGTAATATTACAGGGCGCCAGTCACTTGTTACGGCGGTACCATCGAGCCACTCAGCAAGTTCCTCTGCATTATCTATGGTTGCACTTAAAGCAAGAATTTGGGCATTAGGAGCAATTTGCCTTAGCCGAGCCAAAACTACTTCGAGTGTGGGTCCTCGACTAAGATCGTTAATAAGGTGAACCTCATCTGCAATCACACAGGCAATTTTGGATATCCATTTTGCACGATTTCTTATTAGTGAGTCAGCCCTCTCATTTGTGCAAACAAGGAGATCATATGCACCCAGCTTTTCGTCTACTGAGTCAAAATCACCTGTTGTTATGCCTACCTTCACACCCAGCTTTTCGTATTCACTGAATTCCTCGTATTTCTCAGAGGCAAGGGCCCGTAATGGGCAAAGATAAATCGCTTTGCCCTTTCCTTCCAAGATTGTCTTTAACATACAAAATTCTGCAACAAGAGTTTTTCCAGAGGCTGTCGGAATGGCCAAGACAACGTTTCTGCCATCTAAAACACCCTTCTTGAGGGCAGTCACTTGTGGCGGAAAAAGTGTTGATATACCCCTGTTTTCAAAGAAGGTTTTGATTTCATCTGGCAGGGGTAAACTGCTAATACGTTTTATTTCTGGCTCCCACCTCAGAACTAAGCGCCTTTTATGTACTTCAGATGACCTGGTCTTGGCTCAAATATTAGTCCATCCTTGTCGCGGAGTTGTACGACTGCCTGTCTAACGAAAGTAGGAGAAATGCCATCAAGTTCTGCGCGTTCTTCTAATTTCTCAATGGGAACTGGTCCTCCGATTTCTTTCTCAAGTTCTCGGAGCATTGTTAGTATAGCTTGAAGCTTATCCCTTTGGGATTTACCCCTACCAATCATTATATTATCGATGTCTATTTGTCCAGTTTCAGCGTCAAGACCCACCTGTAGGAGGGAGGCTTTGACTAACCGAATTGCAGCCTGGGAATCGTCGGGATGAACCTTTTCTCGTAAAGCCATTTTAGCGTGGGCTTCTGCGAGCCGGATAAGTGATTCCAGTTGTCTTGCTGTTATTGGTACGGGTGCATTTTCTAGTTCACCGGTTTTTCGCATTGATAGGTAAAATTCCTTCAACACATTTAGTGCATCATCGGAGAGTTCTGGTTTAATTTTCCGTCGTGCATATGCAATGTATTTGCGGAGTAGATCCGCTTGGATGGGAGGTCCTTTTGATGCGCCTTTTTGAAGATGTAGGGTGATTATGTGTTCTGCTGTTCGTTCATCTTTTTCAGCTTCTGGCTGATCTGTTAATGTGAAGATTAAGTCAAAGCGAGAGAGTAGTGTGACGGGGAGGTTCACATTATCCATGAAGGGTCTTTGTGGAACATAGCGTCCAAGGGTTGGATTGGCCGCAGCGAGTATGGCTGTTCGAGCGTTGAGTGTGGCTACAATACCTGCCTTTGCAATGGATACAGTGTGCTGCTCCATTGCTTCGTGGATGGCAGTACGGTCTTGAGGTCGCATTTTGTCAAACTCGTCGATACAAGCGGTTCCACGGTCAGCAAGTACCAATGCGCCTGCTTCCAATGCAAAGCCTTCAGTGTCTGGATCTCTAAGTACAGCGGCTGTGAGACCAGCTGCTGTTGAGCCTTTACCTGATGTGTAGAGTCCGCGAGGGGCAATCATGGCTACATATTTTAGAAGTTGAGATTTTGCAGTTCCGGGGTCTCCCACTAAAAGAATGTTTGAGTCACCGCGAATTTTCACTCCATCAGCAAGAACCTTGCTTACTCCGCCAAATAGAAGCAGTGCAACAGCTTCTTTGATGTCGACTAATCCATAGATAGAGGGGGCAATTGAGTTGACGATTTTTCTGTGAATCATAGGGTCCTGTGATAATTTGCGAATCATTTCCTCTTCTTTGGGGGAAATATCTACACGGTCTGCTTCACGTTCTGAGACATCTACATAGTTTGTGTCAAGAAACATGCTAAAGGTTGGTGCTTTCTTCCTTCGAACAGCAGAGTAGTCTTGTGTTGACCTTAAAATTCCCACAATTTGACAGGGATCACCTGGTCTAGCTGTATCTACCAAATCATCTTGAAGTATACAATCTAATGCGCGGGGTAAAGCGCCAGGGGGTAATTCTTCTGGTTTCTCTTGAAGACGTATTTTCTGCCAGTCAACAAATTTAGACCGCTCGGGAACTAGATCAAAGGGCCCCTTATTTCTACAGGCCTCGTTTGTGCAAATTGTAGGCGGTGTAAATTGGTTACCTTGTTCGACATAGATTAGGTCTTGGCATTGGCGGCACCTAAAGACTCCCTCAACCAGGAGAGGCTTAACATCACTAACACGAGTTACTAGAGCACCAATTGAGATTATATTACCAATATGTTCAGCCCGAATATTTCTGACTGATACACGGTCTGGCACCCTTTTGAAGCGTGCATGAAGATTTTCCGTAGAATCAGCATAATCGGGATCAACAACACGAAGTATACGGCGAATAGCTGCTGATGCTGCCACTATTGCTTTTGCTGGATTTGCACGTGTTGCTGAAGCTAGCCCATCATCAAAAGTAAGTAAATCGTTGAAATCTATTACTACAAAGATGTGTTTACTTAATGCCATACGTCCTATGGCATCCCGATAAATGGTTTCACCTTCCTCTGTCTTGAAATTATTGAGGAACTCTTCAAACCGACCTACAAAATCGATTTCTTCAGTCATTAGCGTCCAATTCCAATACGTGTTTTTCCCAGTTGCGGAGTAAGTTGACAAGCTGATCGATTAACCAATGCTCCTCTTCTGTCATCTTTTCCTTACTTTCGTGAATCCGCTCCTCCCTTAGTGCTATTTTCATGAGTTTAATCAATCGACTTGTTATTAAATCTCGTAATAGTTGCTCCATCTTTGTCTGGGTAGAGAGAAGGACGTCATTAGGGGACTCGAGATTCTTTCGTGCAAGGTGACTGATGTACTGTTTTACTTGAAAGAAGAAATTTGATGATAACTCCTGAAGAACAGGCTCACTGGTCTCACGCCATACAGCTTTTTGAAGCTTAGGCAAATCCACTCCTGTATCCTTAAGTTGTACCATGTCTTGAGAGATCAACACTTCTGCAACCCAACGAGGCAAATCAACTTCACGTCCTTTTTCAAAGGGACCAAAGTTTCTATCCTGCACAGTGAATTCTTCGATAGGGGTATTAACTACTACAGTCACTAGCGAATTTCTATATTTGAATCGAATAGCATCATACATGGATTCTACTGTCATCTGTGTTGCCACCATTTAAACTCGGTCTATTCCTCTGTTTCTGATTTATCATTATCTGACTGTCTACGAC
>JABXGU010000337.1 GCA_016550415.1 archaeon
ATTGTGCTCCTGGAATTTTCGGGCAACCTGTTCTGCAATCTCCATTGGAGGTCTGTCGCTGAATATTTTGATTAATTCTCCCCGTTCCAGAATGTGGATAATGCCTGGAATATCTTGAAGATATGTTGCGATTCCTGGTTGAGGCTCTTGAAGGATGAAACCTGTAGCATAGCCCTTTCCTGGAAGGGATGCTTTCAATTCTGAGGGGCTTCCAAACGCAATAAGGCTATGCTCACGCAATAGAACTCCAACTTTGTCACAGTATTCTGCTTCTAATGGGTAATGGGTGACCACAATCATGCTAGTACCATATTCTCGGTTTAGGTAATCGAGGTATCGCCAAAGTTCGCTACGTGCATCTGGGTCGAGTCCTGATGTTGGTTCATCTAGGACCAGTAACTGGGGTCGGTGAACCATTGCAATAGCGATGGATGCACGTCGCTTCTCACCGCCTGAGAGGATTCTCACACTTTGATTTCCCTTCTCATAAATTCCCAGCTCTCTCAAGAGAATCTTTCCACGCTTTATGAGTTCAGTTTCTGGTATCCCATATTGTTTGCCAAATTCAGCGATGTTTTCAAGGGGTGTGAAACTTTGGTACATATAACTCAAATCCTGTGGAACAAAACCAAAGAAGGGCTTGACTTGCCCCCGCCGCCTTGTGTCAACACCACCAAGCCGAATGCGACCGCTAGTTGGAATAATATCTCCCAGAATTGCTCGAATTGTAGTGGATTTTCCTGAACCTGATTCGCCAATAATCCCCATTATCTGACCAGTTGGCAGCTTGAATGTGACATCGCGAATAATATCGTAGCCATCTTCAGCGGTGACTGTCAAGTTCTCTGTGTCGATAACATATTCTGCCTTGGCATGGACTCGAGCGTAAGCTGGTATGAAAAGCATTTTGTGTGCAATAACGTCGGGAACTATACTCATCAGTTCACGCATTATTTCAGGGGTTGCCTCCTTTCCTCCTACAGTAATTACTTCCGTCTTGGTACCACCATCCTTTTTTTGTCGGGTTGTTTGAAGCTCTAGTAAACCAACACGGAGTCTGACCATTCGGGCATTTGTAACTGAACCAGATATCTCGACTTCCTTTCCCTCTTTGTTCACTCCCCAAATTCTAGCATCTACCTCTGTGCTTGGTAGAAGGTCTTCAACATGTTTTACCGCTTCATCAATGAGATCGCCATCATAGTAGAAATCCTCATTGATGTTCCGTCGAAGCCAATTCAATAGAATTAGTTGTCGTGGTGCGATGTCTTCTCTTTCTGTCCTTTCTTCGCCAATCGTGACCACCGTATCTTTAAGTGAATCAGGTCCTTGAGCAACATTGTGAATGAGAAGAGCTATCCTTGTACGTCCACGGAGCCCTCCTCGTCGAACATCAAGGATACGCCCCTCCACATCCACCTCTTCCTGCTTAGAAAGGAGGGTTCCAACGATTTGGGCATGCAATTCTCGGTCACTACGCTCGTCAATCCAATCAATGGCATCATTGAATCTGGATCCTGAAAAATAATTTTTCTCAACAAATACTGGAACTTCTACGGTCCTTTCCATTACCTCTCACTTCCTTCAATTCAACTAGGCTAGTGTGCGTTTTCGCCATAATACGATAATCGATAACAGAGTACCTCCAATGCAGTACATGAGTGTTCGTCCGATTTCAGGCAGGCAATTGAATAGAGTCAATCCTTTGAATGCAGTGTTCTGAATCATTGTCATTCCGAGATTCATAGGCAAGAATTCCTTGATAACTCCAACATCAAGGAACATACCACTCAATATCATCATTCCCAGAAGAAGGAATAGGAAACCTTGATTGGCTTGAAGCCGCGAAGTGCAAATCGAGGAAATAAAAACACCAGATACAGCCCCTGCAAATGCTGTCAAGGTGCAAATTATCATTAATGTTTCAAGACCAGTAGATAATTGCAGTTCAAACATTATTACCCATAATACATTCAGGAATAATGATTGAATGACACCTATTATAGTATAAGCTGATAGTTTCGCAAAAATTACTTCAACTTTGCTTGTTGGTGTTAAGAGCATTCTTCTAAGTGGTACATCTCCAACAATTGATTGACAAGATGTCATTGCAATTGCCATGAAAATGCAAAAGACAATGAGAAAAGCTCCAATTTGTGCAGCCATCAAATCTCCTTCAGGGACAAATTCGAGTACGGTTTCAGGAATTATCTCGCTGCGAATCCAGCCATGAGCTACTCTGAAGAGCATCGAAGCTTCAGTTACGGCAATGATGACATCAGTAGATCCTCTGAATTCTGCACTACTGGTATGAATCTCAAGGAATGCAGGTAGATCCATGGCCAGTGCGTGTTCAAAACCATCTTCAATAATAATGTAGGCATCAAGGGATCCTTCAAAAAGTGCATTATATGCCTGCGATTCATTGTCCATCATTATCACAATCACATTATCAAGACTATCAAGTGTTGCAGTGAAATTCTCTGAAAGATCCTCGCCCGGATAGGTTGTTGTTGTATCTAAATCAATAACCCCGAAATTCAGGGGCACAATTTCAGCCTGGACATCATTCTGTTGAATAGCTAATGCTAGGGTTCCAATGGTGATTACTGGGAGCAGAAACACCATCACTAGCGCAGTTCTGTCTTTGACGATGGTCTGGATTTCCTTC
>JABXGU010000338.1 GCA_016550415.1 archaeon
GTTTGAATTTGAAGGAATGTGTCTGTTAAATTACTTGATGGCTGAATCTGCAATGCTAAAAGGGTCAATGAATCCTCTAGAGCCATTTCTACTCACCCTTGAAAGTAAATGGAATCATAGCTGCTACAAATGGGTATAGGTGGCTTATGAATTACGCTTTGATAGCTTCGAGGGTTTCCCCAGGCTTGGGAATCATAATCCCTGGATTCAGCAGCCAATCCGGATCCAAAATACGTTTTACAGCAGCCATCTCTTCGAGTCCTTTATCACCATACATGATTTGCAGAAAGGGGCGTTTGAGTTTCCCAATTCCATGTTCAGCACTCACCGTTCCTCCCAACTCGACGGCCCTCTTCGCAAAGAGCTTATAGATTTCCATGCCCTGGTCCACCTCCTTATCAGTCCGAGGGAGAATATTCACGTGGAGATGGTTATCACCAATGTGTCCGAACATGATATATTCCATTCCTGCATCATCTAGAGTTTTTTTGTAGAAAGCAATTATCGTTTCCAGATGTTCATCAGGTACCGCCATATCCGTACCCAGTTTATGGACACGAGGATGTTGTTGTTTTCGTTGAGCAATAAGCGAATTCACCGTTTCGGGAATTAAGTGTCGAACGGCCTTCATCTTATCTAAGTCTCCCGGGTCAATTCCAGCCCATGTGTCATCCATGCCAATCTCATATTTGCCAAGAAGGTTTTGGGCAGCCATGAAAGTGGATTCCATCTCAGCTTCCACAAAAGGAACTTCAAAGAAAATAATTGCCTCTGCTTTTTCAACCTGAGGTGGTACCGTTACACCAGCAATTCCTTTCATTCTAGCATCCCGCAGCATCTGAACCGCATGGGAATCGAAATACTCAACCAAGGTCGGCTTCACTGGGCTATCTTTACTGCGAATATCTTTCACGAAAGAGAGAGCAGACTTTTCTGTGGGAAAGAAAGCAAAAATCGTTAAGCTACGGTCAGGATACTTTTCCAACCATACTTCAGCTTCGGTGATGATGCCTAAGATGCCTTCTGAACCGATGAACAAGTCAATGAGGTCCATCCCCTCATGTGCATACAATCCTGCTGCATTCTTCGTAGATGGCATCTTGTAACTGGGGATTTTAATTTCATGGATAGTCCCGTCTGTGAGTTCGATTTGGAAGATGTTATTTTCTGCGAAAAATGCTCCGCGGGTGATATCAAGGACATCGCCGTTCGATAAGACAACTCGCAGTCGTTTGGTCCACTCACGAATTGCCTTATAGCGGAAGGAGCGGGCACCCGAGGCATTCGCGGCCAGTGAGCCTCCAAGATGAGCGGTCATCTCAGTGGGATCGGGAGGAAAGAAATAGAGCGCAGGATTGGCAAGGAACTTTTCTAACGCCGCTAGGTCCTCTTTAGAACATTGACTCTTTAGTGAATCAAGTTGGCGTTTATACACAGCGGAGTTAAGCGTTTCCAAGGTGACTCCTGGTTGCGCTCGAATGAACCACTTATTGTTTATTTCATCAAACCCAAACCCACATAGCTTATCCATTTGTTCCAATGAAAGCAGGATTCCCCCTTGAGGAACAGCACCCCCAGTTAATCCCGTGCGCCCAGCAGAAATGGTGATTGGTGTCTTCGTTTCATTTGCCCATCTTACAACGGCAACCACGTCAGATTCAGTCCGGGCATAAAAGAGGCGTTCTGCAAAGCCATCACCGAACCGGGCTTCATCGGTCAAGTAGTCACTGCATGTTTCACAAATCGCGTCTTCGCCTTTGACAACGCGAACGGAATCAAGTTTAGAGGACGGAATCTGCTCAGCTTTGATCTTGTTAGTTGGCATCACTTCCACCAGCGAACCCTAAGTGAACTCGAGGACTTCGCCCGCTTCATAGCCAAATATGTTTTTAAAGTTTTAACAGAATTATTTTTGGTGATTTTTTTGGGTAAGAAAGTAAAATTCGGCATATATATTGCTAATCATGGAATTACAAGTAATCCTCAAGATTATATCAAGTTAGCTAAGAGTGGAGAAAAATATGGGTGGGATGGGTTCTTCTTATGGGATCATGTTTTCCTACCATGGGCACCAAATCAAGATGTATGGGATCCATGGATTA
>JABXGU010000339.1 GCA_016550415.1 archaeon
TGTTTTCTGGAAATCAGAATTAGTGTTGCTTTCAGAAATGCGGATATGGATTGTGGCGGAAATGATTTGGCCACCTGCACTCTTCGCACCACGAATCATTTCCCATGCCTTTTCTTGCTCGATGACCTGTTTCATAAGGCTATCCCTGCTCTGCTTTACTTCAAGGACAGGCAGTTAAACTTTCCGTATTGGAAACAAAAGAATTAAGGCGTAGCACTGTGGATTGAGGAAAGAACAATTTCTTTCATTTATAAACTATATCAGCTCAATCGAGTTTGAACATCTATGTCATCACGAACCGGACGCATCCGAAGCTTAGTACGATTAGTATCTCGACTGCGTCGCTCAGGAAGAGTTGCCCTCCTTATTGATGGTCCCAATGTTTTACGTCGCGAATTCGATGTCCGATTGGATGACTTGAAGAGCCAAATCAAAGAGTTTGGTAAAATTGGTGTCGCTAAGGTCTATCTGAATGAACGAGCGAGCACCAAATTGCTAGAAGCAATATCGAATAGTGGATTTACGCCAGTTGTTACAACCTCTGATGTTCACCTACACATGGCCATTGAATCGATGGACCTGGTTTTAGGTGATGCAACTAAACTTTTAGTAATATTTAGCCGTCATGCTAGAACGGCACCTATTCTTCGTCGAGCCCGAGAACATGGCTTAGAAACATTGGCAATTGGTTTTGAGCCTGGCTTTAGTGTTGCTGTCCAAAACGCAGCAGATAACGTGCTGCGTATTGACCGACCATTGGATGATCAAATTCAGATCATCAAAGGGAAAAAGAAGAAAGAGAAGAAATCAGACGACGACGATGAAGACTGGGACATAGACTGAAGTCCACTATTTCCGTTGATAATTTGATGCGATTGAGTGTAGTCTAGGTTTCTCGAACTATTCGAGTAAACTACGAATTTCTTCGTTGGTCAGTGGGGTGAAGACCTGTTTTTCTGTGTCCACAATGGAGATTTCCATAGCCTCTTCATCGAGTTTCTCTTCGACGACTTGTCGAAGGGTATCGATACAGAGTTTGACTGCAGCAGGCATCAACTTTATGGAGGGTTTATAGTGCTTTGCTAAATATTCACGAGCTGCTTCAGAATTATAACCGATCGCAGTAGCTCGCCAGCTCCAATAAGAACCTGAAGGATCGGTCGTGAAAATCTGCGGACCTTGCGAGTCGACACCGGCAATCAACAATGAAACACCAAAAGGTCGAATGCCACCGACTTGTGTGTAGTTTTGTTTCAGGTCACAGACTTTCTTGGTGAGAACTTCCACATCAATGGGCTCACCATATGTGATTTGATTGATTTGGCTTTGAACACGAGCAAAATCTACTAGAACTCGAGCATCGGCATGTAGTCCAGCAATGGCACAGCCAATGTGTTTATCGACGACGTAGATTTTTTGGATTTGTTCTAAATCCATAAGAGGGGAGGTGGCTTCTTTGTGAACACCAATCACAGCACCGTTTGCGGCTTTCACACCGATTGCTGTTTTGCCACGCCGTACCGCCTCTAGCGCATACTCAACTTGGTATAATCGACCTTCCGGACTAAAAATCGTGATCGCACGGTCATAGGCTAGACTTCTTTCCATCATTACAATTCGACCTCTGGTAGCTGCACGTTCATTGTGTGGAGTTATAAAAGTTTGTCTCTATCATCAATGAAGGCACCATACCATTTCTTCAACCGCAATGAGACGCGTATACAATCATTTTAAATTCCTATAGCCGCTAACCTTGCGGGAGGAATCCCACCTTGGAAAATAAACTACCATTCGCTATTGGTCTCATTGGTGGACTTCTCATGATTTCCGCTGGTGCCGTTGGCGGAATTGGCTTATGGGCATATCTACCAATGATTGTTGCGATTCTGGGTCTCCCACCAGAAGTTGCCTATTACGTGAACCTCCTTTTGTCAGTTCTCAGTTGGATTGCATCCTTTGGAGGAATTGCAGTGATTCTTGGATCTGCACTCTTCCTGGTGAACCGGATTGGAACGGGTCGATTCATCATTGGCCTTGGAGCAGGCATGGGTATTTTTAGCCTAATCATTCTCTTCGCCGGATACTATGTAGCTGGAATATCTCCTGTTGTGTGGCCCTTAATTCTCCTTAATTCACCCGCTCTACTCGGTGCTGTTTTAGCGGTCGTTGCCCGGTACATGGCAAGACCAGTATCAAGCGATTAATAAAAAGAGAATTCACTGGGACAAAGCCCAAGGGGAAAAATAACTTCATCCCAAGTGTAAATGATGCACCCTATCTCTGCCGTCTGAGAAAGGGAGCAATTAGAAACTTAAGTAGACTTAAGCCTAGTAGGAGGATATTCTTTTCGCTTTTACCCCGCATGGAACATCTCCTCACTAGCTATGAGCTGGTAAACCGCGACTTATATTTCTTTGTTGACAGCTTTTTTCCTAAAAAAGCGCGTTCAGGAAGACGCAATTCCCCTTGAAACTGGAATTCAAGAACGCCAAATACCAATTCTAACTGATGATACGTAATGCTTTTACTGGGGAGACACAACCGTGCCCATTACTGGATGTGCAGTTCATTATGGCACGAACACGAGTAATTATCATGGGCGCTGCAGGTCGCGACTTTCACAACTTCAACGTGTATTTCCGTGACAACGAAGAATACGAAGTCGTCGCATTTACTGCAACCCAAATCCCTGGTATTGAGGAGCGTACGTATCCGCCAGTTCTTGCAGGGAAGTTGTATCCAAAAGGGATCCCGATATATCCTGAAGATATTTTACCCGCCCTTGTGAAAGAACATGACATTGAGCAAGTCATTTTTGCCTACAGCGACGTTGCACACATTGATGTAATGCACCTCGCTTCCTGGGTCCACTCGATGGGCGCAGATTTTCGATTAATGGGACCCGCAACAACAATGCTTCAAAGCAAAAAGCCAGTTGTAGCTATTTGTGCAGTTCGAACAGGTGCAGGCAAAA
>JABXGU010000340.1 GCA_016550415.1 archaeon
GACTCCGATTGTCACACACCCCAGACTCTGTGCGGCTTCTAATTCACCAACCGAATCCCCGACAACCCAGACCTCACCTTCTGCTTTCACCTCTTGCAATGCTAATTGAATGAGGGCGCGTCGTTGTGGTAAGTAGGGAAAAAGAGGGACCCGTTCTTTTCCTTGAGCCTGGGCAAGATCTCCACGCGTGTATATTGCTTCGAACCATTTGTGGAGACCGTGCTGTCTAATTTCTTGCCGGGTTTGTCTAGTATCGTGCCGTGATGTGACCACTCGCATGTGGTTCGTTCTAGATTGGAGTTGGGTGAGGACCTCAGGGGTGCCTGGAATAACATATGAGAGCTCGGGGTGGGAAAAGAAGTGTTCTCGAAAATTAGTAAGGTATCGAATGAAGTCTGAATCGGAAAGATGGACGTTTAGCCTGTTTAGGAAATCGTGGGAATCAAAGGCATATCTGTACATGTTTCGAATTTGATTTGGAGTTACTGAATACCCAAGGGGATGCAGAGCGTGAGCGTGGGCTTGGATTGCTCGTTCGCGAGTATCAATTAGAGTACCATCAAGGTCTGAGAGGAAGGCTTTCAACTTCATAATCGTTGAACAGAAGGAGATTGGTGTTATTATAAGCTTGACTATTTTCCTGCAACCACTTACTAAAGTAGAGAACCAATCTGCGCCACTGAATCGATTATGTGAGTACA
Organism: archaeon; assembly: GCA_016550415.1. The sequence continues at coordinate 702 of JABXGU010000340.1, forward strand.
ATAGGGTTGAAGGGCTTCAGGATTGATGAATCCTGTTAAGACTCCAACCGTCGTGAACCCAAGACCTTGTGCAACCTGCATTTCGTTGGGAAAATCACCAATGACCCACACATCATCTTTATTCGCTAAATCGGCAATTGCTAGTTGGATTAATCTTTGCCGATGATCTGCATAGGGGTAGAATGGGATTTCATCAACGCCCTCGTATCGAGCAAGGTCTCCACGGGTAAAGACCGGTCGGTCAAAGACTTGGTCAAGTCCGAAATGCTGGACTTCAGCGCGGGTTTCTTCAACCCAAGCTCTTGAGGTAATGAGGCGGAGACCATCGATTTGTGGGCGAATGGATTTCAGCGCTTTAATAACACCTGGAAAGACGTAGGAATGTTGCCAACCTTTGTAAAATTCCTGTTCAATACTTAGGAGATACGCTATGTAGTGTTCTTGTGAAAGGGTGATATCTAACTCATTTAGAAATCGTTCATAATCCATTACGATCTCTACGAATGGTTCAACTTGTTCGAAGGTTATTGTATAACCAAAATTGGCTAAGGCGTTGATTTGCGAGTGGAGGAATCGGTCGCGGATATCGATAAGCGTTCCATCTAAATCAGATACAAGAATTGGCATGCATCGTTCTCCCAAGGGTTTTGAAATCTGGTGTAGTTTTAGTTAAAGAGGGGTCCTTCTACAAGTTACTTTTAGCAATATAAAAGCACACTATCATTAGATGGGTGCTTTGGGGATGAATCCGTTATCCATCAGGGATTGGGTGACATCAATGGATCGTTTGATGATTTTTGTCGCATGGGCAAGGAGCTCTTGCTCTTCCCACTCTTTTCGAGCAACCTTCTGTTCGATCGCTTTCATCCCA
>JABXGU010000341.1 GCA_016550415.1 archaeon
GGATTAATACCATCACTCCACAAATCATCGCCTTCGTCATCGCCGCTCTGATCTCCAAGATATTTTACCAAATGGCATGGAAAAAAACACTCCTCTTGGCATTCTTCATAATACTCACTGAATTCCTATTTCTCCAAGCTATGCTCCTTCTTTGGAGTTTCAGTGCCTTGATCTTCTGGTTTACCATTGTAATGAACCCAAACCTCCCCTAAACTCACCCTAAAGCTCAGATTATGACCTTGTGGCTTGAGAATGTATAGGCTCAATTATTGGCAAATTCACATCCACTTCATCCAAGCAGATTTTTCTAAATTGTCGATAACGCCCATCTAATTCTAACACTCGTCGAGGAGCCATTATTCACTCCTCTACTCCTCACACTAACCTTCTCAAAACTATACAATTCGATCGAATCCTCGCTCTAAAGGCTGATAACAGCCTTTCCTTAAGTCCTTTTACTTGTTTTAAACTAAAAAGAAGTGATAAGCCACAAGCAAACCTCTCGTTCCTCCCCGCGCGACCCCGGCAACTCGTTGCCGCCCCGAAAGGAAGCACACTCGCCTGGGAGAAAGGTGTGGCTACAGATTTCCAGCGGGGATATCGAGGTTTTTAAAATTCTAGGCTTGCATTGCGGCTTTTCCTCGTTGAAGCCAAGTATGCTTGTTCCCGAGGGACCTCTTGAGAAGGCTGGGTGGCTTCACCTTTCTCTGCCATATTTGAGGGTGGAGGTCTATTATAAGGGTTGTGTTTTGGTGTGAAATGCGGGTTTTGCAGAGTCAAAAGGCTTTTTTTGTGGTTTTCTTTGAGTGTAGGTGAGGTGTAAGGGTTCTGCAGCGTGCCTTAGTAGTGATGTTACGGCAACAGATACATGATCATGTGGAGTGGGTTGAAGCGCTAGAGGAGTTTCAACGCTTGGTCTCTGCCGCAGGCATGGAGGTTGTGGATACAGAGTGGCAAATACGTGTACGCTCTCATGCTGGGTTCTTATTTGGTCGAGGAAAAGTCCAAGAGTTTGCTCAGCGAGTAGCAATTGAACAGATAGATGTGGTTGCCGTTTATAACATACTAACGTCGATGCAGAAATACCGCTTACAGAAGGCGCTAAAATGTATTGTATTAGATCGATACGAGGTGGTGCTTCGAGTCTTTGAAAGAGAGGCCCGAGACCGTGTATCACAACTGCAGCTAGAGCTGGCACAAGTGCAGAAAAGTTTCCCCTTCATTAAAGTGGCTGAGAGCGAACGGTTGCTTCGTGAACGACCCACAAGGGGTGAAGGGCGAGGGCCTGGAGAATATGCCTATCATTCTCAGTTGCGACAAGCTCGAAAGCGTATAGCCAAGGTTTCTGCTGATCTTCAAAAATTGAGAAGAGAAAATCAACGACGCCTTCGAAAGCGTCGGAAACTTGAGATTCCCTTGGTTTGTTTGGTGGGTTGTTATAACGCAGGAAAAACAAGTCTCTTCAACGCATTAACTGGCTTAGATAAAGAAGTCAGTGAACGCCCTTTTACCACGTTAGCGTCGAAATGGTCTCGATCAGAAAATCCTGGGATGCTTGTAGTGGACACAATTGGCTTTGCATTAGGCTTAGATCCCCGATTAATCTCTGCGTTTCAATTAAACTTAGATGATATGCGAGCAGCTGATATCCTACTTTTAGTGGTTGATATGGTCGATGATCAAACGTTATTGCAACTAAAACTCCGAGATACATTACATATTCTAAAAGCTGTTGAGATTGATGAAAATCGCATTCTTGTTGTGCAAAATAAAGCCGATATCACAGATCCCCTTTTCATTGATCAAGTTGCATCTTTTATCCACGAGCAATATCATCTATCATCTATTCCAATATCTGCCCTAACTGGCTTCAACCTCGAAGAACTTGTGAATCAAATACGATTACGCTTTACAGCCCTAGGTCACGTTGAGCCATCAACTAGCATCCAATAAAGGAACGATGATTTCTTAAGTATTGGTTAGATACTGAGAATCACAATAGCTTTCTTGAGGCTACTGTAGTGACAACAAAGACTGCTTATCGTCACTGGATTGATGAGCTTGTAAGCGAAATATTAGACTATTGGGAACCTGGTACAAAAACCATCAACTGTAGTTGTGGTCTTTCAATGTCTGGACTCCAACATGTTGGAAGACTACGTGGAGAAGTCACTATAACAAATACAATTATGCACTTGCTTCGGGATGAAGGAATTAAAACCCAGCATAACATTGTCCGGTATACAAGTGATCCATGGAAGGGAAAACAAAAACAGATAACCCAGTTTCCTGATCCAGATAAAGCAACAAATTACATTGGATGGCGGCTCATTGATGTGCCTGATCCTCAAGGGGAATTTGCCAACTGGCCAGAACGCTATTGGCAAGAGTTTGGAGGCGCTCTTGACCATTTTAGCCGTGATTCACAAATATTGAGCACTCATGAAATCTACACTTGGCCTAAAATGCAAGACTTAGTTAAATTTGCCATTGAACACCGCGATCAAGTGCGAGAGGTTGTGAATAAATACCGCCCACGAAATCCCCGTTCCAGTGATTGGATTCCAATCGAGGTGGTTTGTGAGCAGTGTAAACGAATCAATGCTGCAAAGGTTATTGCAGTTGACCTCGATGCGTATACCGCCGATTATCGCTGCTCAAATTGTGGCAATACTGGAAATACCAGCATCACTAATGGAAAACTTTCTTGGCGTGTAGAATGGGCTGCCCTTTGGAAGGTCCTTGAGGTGGGATTCGAACCCTTTGGAAAAGATCATGCCACACCAGGAGGGTCTCGAGATAGTGCCAAGGAAATTGCGGAGACGATTTTTAAATTTAAAGCACCTGCTCCTTTTGCTTATGAGTGGGTAGGACTTATTGAAGGCGGTGTTGACAAAGGAGATATGGGAAGCTCAGATTTTCTAGGATTTACACCACACACCTATCTCTCCGTTGCTTCAGGATTGTCACTACGATACCTTTTCCTCAAAAACAAACCCATGCGCCGTATCACCCTAGGTCTTGAATTTGTCCCTAACTATGTTGGACAATATGATCGTGCTGAGCGCTTATATTATGGTCAAGAAACATCAAAAGCTCCCACAGAAGAACAAAGTGATATTCGTAGAAGCTATGAACTTGCTCAACTGGATCCAATTCCCTCCGAAGCCCCACTTCAAATCCCTTATCTTCATGCTGTGGTGTTAGGACAAATTCTACCAGATGATGACTTTCTCGATATTGCCATTACTAAACTCACAGATACTGGCCAAATACCCACAAAACTCGCCGAACCTGAGCGCACCTACGTTTATACTCGTCTAAAAAGAGCAAAAACTTGGGCTTCTATGTATGCTCCTGACTCATATCGGTTCCATGTCATTGACCAACCTCCTCCTAATCTCAATAAAGATATCTCACCTGAACTACGCCAGCTTTTCCAAGCATTGCACAATCAACTTAATCCCACCAATTGGACTGAACAAGCAATAACCAACACCATGAAAGCTATCACCCTACCATTACGAAAAAATAAATCGCTGCAAAATGAGTTCTTCCGCCTTATCTACCAAGCTTTTTTTGGTCGAAACGAAGGTCCACGTATTGCGCCTTTCTTCGCTTTTACTGATCCCGTGTTAGTGAAATCTCGCCTTCAATTCCTTGCACTATCTTCTTCCTAAGCAGCACTAAATAATACTGGATATATGTTGATATTAGACGCAATCTATATATGCCTAAACTGCAAAGTTGAAGTATACGCCTTTCCAGGCGGATTTCCTGCGAGATGAAACCTATGTCATCAAAAGGAGCAATCAGCACGTTTCGACA
>JABXGU010000342.1 GCA_016550415.1 archaeon
AAGCCATTACTGCCCTTGCTGATGAAGGATTCCTCGAAATAAGGGAGGGATCTATCCGTGCCATCCCAATTAGCTAAACATTCTCACCATTTAGCAACAGGCAATACCTTCATCGATGAGGCAATAGGTGGATTACCTCGTCGAGGCATTACGCATATATATGGTGCTTCCAGCGTGGGAAAAAGCACATTAGCGATGGAAGCCTACCTTGGCGTCGCCTTCAGTGGACATGGTTGCTTCATCATCGATTGTGGTGGCGCATATAGTCCTCGTCGCCTTCTACAATTGTGTGGGCAAAGAGAACTCCCAGCACAACGAATTACACTTTTCAAACCTCGAACATTCCAAGAACAGAGTCAACTAATAGAGACACTCCATCTCTTCTTGGATTCAACAATTCGTCTAATCGTTATTGATCCAATCACAAGTTATTACCGACGACAGGTTTCAAAAGAGACTCTAACAGCCTATTACCGAGAATTGGCTGAAAATCAACTTCCTCATCTAATTGGACTCGCAATGGACAATGACATCTCCATTATTATTGTGAACCAGATTTCAACATGGAATCAGGAGAACCATCCAGTGGGTGGCGATGCTGTTCATCGCTACGCCCAGCTTGAAATCCGTATTGAAAGGTTGGAAGTAAAAAATTCTACTAATCGTTGGCTAGTTCTTAACCAACCGCACCAACATATACCTCAACGTCTTCTTCTAGCAGAATTAAGAGAATCTGGCTTTCACGCAATAAAGTCCTATAACGGAGTCTTACCAGAGATTGAGCAACTTGCTTTGAAGTAGTCTGTAAATTCTTATTTATCCTGCTTGAGCTTCCCAAGTTTCAACAACTAGTTCACCAAGAACCGCTACTTCTTCAAAGCCAATTTGTCGTGCCAATGAAATGATAGCATTACCAAGCCACACTGCAGTGCTCATAAGTGATTCCAAGTCACCGATTTCCACATTGCCAACTCGTGATGCTGCCGATAGTGGCATCTCTGGCTTATCAACAAGATACCGAAGACTCTTAGCTAGTCCCGGAATTGGTTTCTGGTTTCCTTCGAATCGCATAGCCTGAATAATAGCTTCAATGAAGCTAGGTGTGGTCGTAATTGATGGTATGCATCCTCTAATCCAAATGGCAGTTGAGGGACGTATGTAGAGCTTTACAACAAGCTTGCCAAAAGACGTGGCAAAGAACCGTTCTTCACGTTGAACTATAAAGCCATGTCTTTCCAAGAAGTCAAGAATGAATTCTTCTTTAAGACTTCGAGGGATGATTTCTCTTGCATATTGTGGATGATGTTGGAGAGTGTATCTCGCAAGAATAACGAGGTGTGGACAAAGCTGACCGGCAACTGAATGATTCTGGCAACTACAGACTGGTCCCGCTCCTGTGAATGAACAATTATGCCATCCCCTATGTTTTACTCTTGCCTCAATTTTGTCTGAGTTAAGAATAAGTATCTCAACTAAAGGGGAATTCTTCTGAACCATACTCGATTGTACAGCATTAGATTCATCTTCAGATGATTGTTCCTTTGAGGGCATTCTAGAGATTAGGTTATCAACATCAATACTACCAATGTGGATGAGTTGTTCTAGAGTCTGATTAGAACGAAGACGACTTTGTTGAAACCACCAATGTGTTTTTTCAAAGAAAGCACGAATCTCCTTTGCAGAGGCTCCCTTTTGACATGCTGCCAAAACTAGAACCTGTTCACGGAGTAATGGTGGAGCATAGAGTTGGCTTTCTACCCGATCATATTTTGGAACAATCTTCTCATCCATTACTAGGAAGTAGCGCTCATCTATCCGCTCCAGTTCTTCTGTCGTGGAAGCTAGGATTATTGCGAACCCTAAATCCTCGTGTCCTGGTCTTCCCGCTCGACCGAGAATTTGGTGCACCCGATTTGCATCAATGAAGGAATATTCAGCACTACCAGTCTCTGTTTGATTGATGAAAAAGGGCTGCATAAGGATTACGAGGCGTGCGGGTGTGTTTATTCCAGCTCCTAGGGTAGTTGTGCAGCAAATAACCTTCAGGAGTCTTCGCTGAAATAAATCCTCTACAATCCGTCTAGACAGGGTATCTAGTCCTGCATGATGAAAAGCAACTCCATATCGGATTAGAGCAGAAAGGCGCTCTCGAATTGGTAGAAGTTCATTCTTTAGGTCAACAAGGGCACTGAATTCTTCCAATTTCTGACTGTCATCTGAACTAAGAAGTGGTCTAATCACACTTGTTAGAGCCAAGCTCAATCGTTCAGCTTCACGTCGTGAAGGCGCAAAAACAAGGGCTTGTCCCTCTCTTCGGATAGTAGCACGAACTAGCTTAGCAATGGTCCGTGCATGATTTGATGTTAAAAGAATCCTATACCTTAGTTCAACGGGTCTTTCCTCAGAGTGAATGAGATAGCATCCAAGCCAATCTGCAAGTTCTTTAGGGTTAGCGATTGTAGCACTCAGAGCCACGACCTGAACCTTGGGAAGTCGTTGGCGGAGTCGAACGATTGCACTCTCCAATCGTGGCCCCCTGTGTGCTGAACCCAGATTATGCACTTCATCGATTATAATGGCACCCAGCTGATCTAGCCATGAAGGATTTGTTCGTAGAAGCCAATCAAATCGCTCATAGGTTAAAATTCCAATATCTGCATTCTCAAGGTCACTATGCTCTGCTGAATAATCACCGGTGGAGATGTCTATTTTCAAGGGTAGATGTTGGTACTTCGTTTTGAACTGGAGATACTTCTCATTGGCAAGAGCCCGCAGTGGCACCAATAGTAATGCCTTTTGTCCAGCTAGTGCTTGATGCAGACAAACTAGCTCTCCAACCAATGTCTTTCCTGATCCACTTGGCGAACAAATCAATAGATTCTTACCTTGAAGCGCTCCCGCTTGCAAGGCTCTACACTGGATTGAGCGCAACATGTGGATTCCTTCCTGAAGAAGAACCTCAACAATTTCCTGCCGTATCCCAAATGCTACCTCGTTGTTATCCGAAATTGGTGTACTGGAATCAGATGTTTTCGAAACAGGATCAGTCAGAGGAGGAACCTCCAGATAATCAAAGCTGTACGCTAGCGGCGGGCGGAATTTGGTTGCTTTTTATGCCTTTCCCCCTCTTCACACTCTATCTTACATTTTACATCTCATCAAAAGCAGAAAAGAAAATCTTGGAAATGCTGTTTTCAAACCGAAATGCATATAAATAAACCAAATTTGGGCGACTCAGCGAAGTCCCATGAGACGCTTCGCGTTCACCGTGTTTCTAATCATTGGTCTGCTTCTTCCTTGGCCAACTGCAATTCATGCACCAACCAGGGTAGCTGCAACCGGTATTTCCATGCATCCTGATTGCTGGTCAAATTTAGCTGTCCTGCCCCCTTTTGCTCCATCCTCAAAATTTCCATCCTCTTTTAAAGCCGTAGCCTATGTGACCAATATATCAGATTTGGTGCATTGGCAGCGATTAGTCGCTGGACACGTGAATGTGACGCGTCAACTGGGCCTTCTTCATTCTCTTTCAAGTTTAGATAGTCGTCACCCATTTGTTGAAGGAGGCAATACCAGTTTTCAAATAATTTCCAATGAGCTGAATGCTCTTGGGCTTTTCGTGACAGAAGATTGGTTTCCAATCGTGCGTAAGGTTTGGAATGGAGCTAGTTATGTTCTGCAGACTTACTGGACCCGTAACCTCTATGTGTGTCCATGGGGGGTCAGTGCTGGTCAGCCTACACTTGTGGTGACCTGTTATGTTGATTCAGCTCGTAACACTATCCTAGGTTTTTCGCCCACAGCTGCTCCTGGTGCAAATGATAATGCATGCGGTGTTACCTCAGTATTCGAGGCATTAGCTGCACTAACCATGGTTCAGGGCACTTTTTCTGGGTGGAATGTGGTATTTGCCTTTTTGGGCGGCGAAGAAGGAAATGGGACACTTTCTCTGTGGGGCTCACGCCAACTTATCATGAATGGTTTCAATCTGCTTGGCGTAGACTCTTCTGATGTCTTGGTTCTGAATGTTGATGAAATTGGATACTCAGGATTATTCTTTCCCACACAATTGGCTCTCTACAGATATCCCGGAGAGTCCATTGCTTCGTTATTACAACATGTAGAAGCTGCTAGTTCTCTGTTGGGAATTAATTTGCAGGATATGGCAGATCCCCGTGTTACAAGTGAAGAAGAGGTTCAAAGTTACCTTGGTTGGGGTGTCTCAGAATGGACCTTTCACACCGTCGGTATTCCATCTTTAACCCTCTCGACCACTCAGTATCCTGATCCCTACAAGCATTCGACTAATGATATAGCTAGTCGTTGCAGTAGTACCAACCTACAAAATGCATCTCGATTACTTGCTGCCACAATCCTCAGTCTAGCCTACGATATTCCACCTCAACCCAGCAATTACATTTCAGAGTGGATGCCATCTCTCAGTTCAACTGCGTCAGTAACTGTAATCGATTATCTGGACATCTCTGAAGGCAACTATTCTGTTTATGTAATCGACCCAGCCCTCAATATCAATTCAGGGCTTTCCCTAAATTTGCTCGAGCTCAACTGTCCATTACTAGCCTTGGGCAAAGCAGGAGCCTCTCTGATGCAATTTGCAGCAGGCTTACCAGTCTCTGAGTGTGGAACCAAATCTCTTAATGTAACAGGATATCGTGCATTTCATCCTGCCATCAGCAGCCTGCACTTATTGACAGGAGAGGACGCAACACCTTTCAAGAACTGTCAAACAGTGTATGCAATTGGAACTAATGAACACCTCTTGGTTTTAGTGGGCAACAATAGCTGGTGCGCCATGGGCCACTACTACAATCCTGAAGTGTGTCCACAAATAATATTCATTGGTGTGGATGACCCACTCAATACGGCAATTCCACAAATTGGAACTGCAAGTCTAGCCTGGCTTTTGCAGGGAACAACCAGAGGACTTTGCCTTGGGCTTGATGCTTCAGCACATCAGGTAGGAGAATATTCCATTCTCTATGTGCTAATGTATGATTTTTTTTCATGGACTGGAATTTCAAACCGGCCAGTAAGAGTAGATGTAACAGTATCTCTCATGGGAGCAAACTTTAGCACTAACCTTGTAACGAATGAGTCAGGCATAGCAAACATATCCTTATGGTTGCAATCACCCACACCATTGAACATCACAGCGGAAGCAGACCCAAATTATTCTGTCTCTCTTTCCTTTTCACCTGCACCAGTATGCACTGCTCAAATCACAATGGATGATGAGATGCTTCAAGGTGAAAAAACCACAGTTGCGTGTGTAGTCAACTCTTCATGGGCAAAGCCTGCCTACGTTGATTTGTCCCTCTCTGCGCATCTTGTCGGAACTTCGACTCAGAGTAATCTTCTGCTAATGCCAGGTCAGAACATCTATACTTTCAGCTTTTCAGTTCAGCCAAGTTGTGTTCCAAAAGAACATAGTATAATCTTGTCAATAACAACACCCAATCTCATACTTCTTTGGAACCACCTTCCCTTACAAATTCGAAAAGCATTCGATTTAGAGCTTCACAATGTCCCCACAAATATTACACAACAGGAATCCTTTGAAATCAGTGTAAATTGTACCAATCGGGGAAACTATGTTCGAACATTCGATGTGGTGACAGCTGAGGGGAACTTTCACGGTGCGAGTCAGGTTGTTGTTGAACCAAATTCTACAATTATGCATACCATGTCAGTTACCTATTATCCCATAAGTGTCATTGATGTTGGATTACGCTCACTCATATTAGAGATGCAATTGGATGGATATACACTCAACACTATGCAAATTGATCTCCTGGTCAAATACTCCGTTCTCAACCTCTGCATCACACTTATTCCCCCCCTCTTTCTGGCTGCACTTTGTCTCCTTGGTATTTGTTGGATGAAACCTTCTAGCTCTTCTCGACATCGAGATGGTCATAGGGAGAAGCTAGGTATACCAGATTACCCTGAAGGAGAGTTATCTTCCTCGCTAGCTTACTGGAAATCTTCTCCTCATGTAAAGGTTATACGCTCATATCCATTTTCTAGGCAGCTTAGGGCAGAGATTTCCCAAATCAGTCTTCGCCACGGTCTGCTTGTTCAAGGTCATGATCGATATTATGGAAAACAGATGGCATTAGCGTGTGAGCAAATAGGCGGCACTCTTCGACTAACCATATTGTCATCAGATAATCAACGTCTCAAAAACCTCCTCTCCGCTTTTCCTCATAATGCAAATAATAATTCTGAAGATGGTGACACATTCGATGGCTAGTTGGATTGACTTATGGTTCTTTGAAATCATCCGATGGATTGTATTCCTAATTGAGGTCTATCTGGCCAAGCGTGTATATCATTTTGCCCAGTCAAAAATACAATTTTCCAAACGTATAGCCCAACTACGCCTACTCAATTCACAAGTCCCAGAATCCCCCTCTCATTCCCAAAATAATCAGTATAATACTGCTGGAAATCTAAAATCTCAATCTAGGCAAATAACAACTCTAATGATACTACGTGATGCATTTCCTTCTCCACATGGAGGACAATGGCGGGGGATAGCCACAGGCACCTTTGTAGCCAGTATCTTTGCAGCTGTTTTCTTGATGATGAACTATTTGTTTCATCCAATTGTCAATCAATGGGTCCCTGGTTTTCTTCCTTTATTGCTCCCATTAATCGTATTGCCTCTCCCTTATCTGCTGGAAATGAAACCTCTCAGAACCCTGCTTTTGCTACTGGGAGTATTGGGACTCAGCTTCTTCATGTTATTCACATTTGGAGTATAAATGAACATGTGTGCAAAAGAAGAATACGAAAAAAATGCAACCATTCACCATGGAGATGTACTTCAGGCAAATACGCCTTCTCGGTCATCTCGAGCTCTTAGAGAAAATCTTTCCATTCAAGAGGAAAGTAGGTTCGCAGGGTGGTTCTGGCGCAGTGCCTCTGACAGAAAATCGCAGAGGATATGGGCAATTTGGCTATTCATCTTATTGATTAACGCTGGAATCATTGGGTATGCCACCCCACTCTTTGGAGCGTGGCAATCAATCATCTTATTCCTGATCATACAAAGTGTTGCATCCATCGTCATACTACCTAATTTACGAAATTATATTAGACAC
>JABXGU010000343.1 GCA_016550415.1 archaeon
AAGCATATTCTGATTCTGAATATGAATAGTTAATACTAATTAAGACTCCATATTCATATAACTTAAATACATTAGCGAAACTATGAATCAAAAAGGATGTGGAGGGAAAGATTTGATTAAGAAAGTTAGCGCCATACTTGGATTGAAAGGCGTACTTTGCCTTTTCTCTCTATCAATCGTAACCTTAGCCTTGGTGTCGTACACTGCAACGGTAACCATTACACCGGTCAACCCACTTACTCAAGGAGCCACAGCTGAGGACTGGACAATTTACATCAACGATATAGATGAAGTGAGATACTTGCCAGGGGCCGGAACTCCAGCTGGTTCCACAGTACCGTCAACCTCTCCAAATGGCGGTTCAGACACCTATGCATTCAAGGTGGACACAGACGCCGGCAGATCAATGGCAGTAAATGTCACACTAACCTCACCTGTGAATAATACGAAATTCTCGAAATTTGAGATATCAGTATTGTTCTGGAACGCATCGGATTCATCGTGGGATGATGCGACCTTATATGATGCCCCAACTGGTGGAAGCACAAAACCCTACATCGACGGATTAACGAATGATTATGGTTACATCCAGCAATCCGTTTCAACATCGAGATACTATCTAATGAAAGTAACCTACTCTTACGATCTGGTAGAGACAACAACCGTCGTTACCGTGAGCTTCAACTATATCCCATTGCCACAAGGATAGTTCAAGGGTATCCCCCTTTTTCTGGGGAACACTGCATCCCTCTTTTTTCTGGAGGACACACTATATGCGAAACAAAATTCAGTATCTCAAGGTAAAATTCTGTCTTGGCAGCATTTCCGTACTAGTTGGCTTTTTAGGCGCCACTGTCGCCCTTTTCCAATGGGTCGAAAGTACTGGGCTACAATATTTTTTTGGGGGGCTCTCTCGATACGTTCTCGGATTTGGCGGATTCGCTTCCATGATCCTTGGAGCACTTCTGGTCAACGACGCGTGGGTTCTCAGAGATGTTTTGAGGGGAAGATATGAAGGGATCACCAAACATTCGATTAACGCTTCTTCAATTATGTACATGAAGGAAAAAACACCAGAAGTAAACTATCTGAGAGACAGGAAAAACCCAAGAGGCAGGGTGACACGACTTTTAAGGGAAACTGCAGCGTCTTCGCATGCAAACGATGTGAGCCTTCCTGCAGTTAGCACCTCCTTTCCTGCGTCTCTGGTCCGACTGGCTGTTGTTCCTAAGCCAGCTGAGGGAAGCAGAGTCGTTATTGAGGGCAAGGGAACACCTGTAGTCAAGCATGAATGCAGGGATAACATCAGAATGGTTTGCGATCGGTGTGGAGAACTGCTAGTGGATGGGGTCAACCGAGGTCTAATTCGACACGCTGTTATACGTTGCCCCACCTGTGGCGCATACTGTGAGACTCCGCAACGCGCACACGCAATATAAGCTTAGTTTTTAATACCTGATGCGCTAATAACAAAAAAGAGGGAAGGTTAACCTAGCTTTTTGTTGAAGGGATATTTTGTCGAGTCCGTAGGCTTTGACCATTTTGGTAAGTATTTAAGTGTTGTAGAACAGGAGGGTGTGCGTGTAATCTGGCAAAAAGTTCGGCGCGTCCCCAGCAAATAGAATGTTGGGGTACGTTTGGGTGGTTTCTCGACACGTTCTGGGGACGCGCTTCTTGGCTGCGTGCGCAAAACAAGTTTTTTGTCATGATTTATAAATCATGTGAAAGCATGATATGAATTAATGGTAACTATTTATATTCAGAATCTAAATAAAAATGCGTTTATAGAAAAGATATCATATATTTGAATTGGAACTACAGAAATGATAAATAAGAGCGCGCTAATACGGAACTAGGTTATACAAGGGGAGCTGGACTGGAATCTGGCTGAGAGGATGGTTGAAAACCGTCGACCCTTTGAACCTGATCCAGGTAATGCTGGCGAAGGGAAAAACTTTGATTATAACATTTCATTCGTATAAGGGCGGAACCGGAAAGACCCTGTTTTCAGTTAATTTAGCAACAATATACGCCAAGAAAGGAAAAAACGTCTGCCTGCTAGATTTAGATTTTCGCGCTCCAAGTCTACACACTATTTTCAAAGTCAGCAACTCGGAAAATTGGTTGAACGACTACCTAAACGGAACTTGTGAAATCGATAAGGTCTTGATTGACGTTACCAAGGAG
>JABXGU010000344.1 GCA_016550415.1 archaeon
GCTTATACTGGCACATGTACATGTATGTAGCAATGGCTTGTTCTGGTGTTGAATAAGTCGGATAGCTGTTTTTTGACAAGAGAATATTTGCTTCTTGCACTTTCCCTGAACCGATGAATGAAGTTAGGATAGTCTTTTTACAACCGCCTCTTATATCGCAAACATTCACGATGCTTTTTGCGATTTCTGTGGCGTCAGCAGTGGCTTGTGGAGTATAAATGATTAAAATTCCATCAACATTCTTATCCGATAAACAGAGGTCCATCACGCTTCGATAGCGGTCAGCTGATGCGTCACCAAGAATGTCTATTGGGTTGCCATGACTCCAATAGGAAGGTAGAATGCTATCAAGTTTCTTCATAGTTTCATGGTCAAGACTAGCCAACTGTCCTCCACGAGCCAAGAGTGCATCTGTCGCCATCACACCAGGACCACCGGCATTTGTGATAATTGCTAAGCGAGGACCTTGTGGCAGGGGTTGCATCCCAAGTACTTCTGCAGCATTGAACAAATCTGCAATTTCGTCTACACGTACGATGCCTGCACGTTTGAAAGCAGCATCATAGACAGTATCTTCACCAGTCATTGAGCCTGTATGAGAAGCAGCAGCCTTTGCGCTTGCACTAAACTGTCCTGCCTTCACTACAATTATTGGCTTTGTTCTGGCAAAATGGCGTGCAGCACTCATGAACTTGCGTGCGTCGGTAATGCCCTCGATGTACATCAGGATACTCCGAGTTTGGGGGTCATTTCCAAAAAAGTCGATTAAATCACCAAAGTCTACATCAATCATTGAACCGACAGAGACAAAATTGCTAAAGCCAATGTTTTGATCCATTGCCCAATCAAGAATTGCTGAGCCTAGAGCACCACTCTGTGAGATGAATGCAATATTGCCAGCATTAGGCATCATTTCGGCAAAGGTAGCATTTATTTTTGAACGGGGACGAATGATACCAAAGCAATTTGGTCCAATAATGCGTAGATTATACTTCTGTTTTAATTTCAGAATTTTTTCCTCTAATGCTCGTCCTTCTGGTCCTATCTCTTTGAAACCAGCAGATACAATAATCAGCCCTAATATTCCTGCCTTTCCACATTCCTCAACAATTTTGGGAACTGTCTTAGCTGGTGTAGCAATAATTGCTAGGTCAACTGTTTCTTGGATTTGTCCAACTTGCTGGTAAACCTTCTGTCCCATTATCTCCTTTGATCGAATATTGACCAGATAGACCTTCCCTTCATACCCCAATTGGGTAAGGTTCCGCGTTAGTATGGAACCAACTGAACCTTCCTTTTCGCTAGCACCAATAAGCGCAATGCTTCTTGGATTGAAGATTTTATTGAGGTTCATCGTAACCATTTTAGCACCACACCCTTATGACCCAGCCAAAATTCTAACTATTATATTATTTTTAGTAGTGTAGATTTTAATCATTTGAGGAATTCCTTGAGAAAGATAGCGTATTCGCAAGGATGTTCACCTTGGATGAGTGACTTGATTACCTTGATTCTGCCCTTTCCACTTCTTGTGACACGTGATAGGATATATTCGATAGCTTTCTTACGGAAGGTACAAAGCCAAGTTTTTTGATTGTTCATAACAAGCTTGTAGTATGGACAGGTACGATATTTGAGAGTGAAGCCTCCTTCAAAATATTCGATTTCAACCTGAATCCCCAATTCCCGGTACATATCGAGGAGACGGTCACCTATTTCCTGAATAGTCCAAGGATAGTCTAGTGGGTATAACTCATCTAAAGTAGGTTTGACTTGCCCCAGTGCTTCATCTATGGAGTCAGCAGCCATAGCGTCTCCAACCATCTGCACAACTTTACTTCGTGGCAATGGGTCCAAGATGGGCTTGTCTGTTTTCTTCATTTTCACATTGAGCAGATTCTGGAAAGTAGCAATAGAAACTTCATAACCAAGAGTCTGCAAAATTGAGTCAATTATCAATCGTTGACTTGCAGTCACCACTGGGTCCATTTGTTTGAATACGATAGAGAAGTTCTCATCGTCTATATTTCGAAGTTCAGCAGTAGGTTGTGCTTGATTAAGATTCTTGAGAATGAAGTTACGGGCTAACCGAGGGATTTTTTCTTCATCATTTTTTGCCAGCATTCTGATTGCATTAGCAACACGAACACCTAGATTTCTGTAGATGTCTTCAAACCGTTCTCGATCACTGTCATATACCATAGTAGCAAAGGAAGAAAAAATATCACGAGGGACAGAAATTGTGTCGAGGAACTGTTCGCTCAAAACCAGGAAAAGGTTCATTTCCACAAGCTGGTCAAGAACATCGTGGCTTCCCTCACCAACAAATTTGATCACCACATTGCCCTGATCGTATTCTGTGGAGTATCTTTTCAGTTTCCAGCCTCTGTTAGCTAAAATCATTGCAAAGATTACAATGGTGATATTTGCCATTGATGGACTTGAAGCTTGAAAGGATATTCTAAGAGTTTCATCCGTTTCGTGTGCAATTTTCACATTGGACAACCAGTTCATATTCAATCCAGCGGCAAAAAGCGTATTCACAAACTCCTTGGGGTCATCAGGCAATTCGTCTGGCTTAAGAAATATCCGAATATCTTCAATGACAGTTCCCAAATCAGCAATGGAACCTTCCAAATTTTTCGCAGCCCATTTCAAAAAGGAGGGACCTATGAGTACAAGTTTATCCTTGAATAATTGAGGTTTCAACTGATGGAGTTTTTCTACCATCTGCTGACTAAGCTGTTGTTTAAAATCAGTTCTTCGTAGAGCAGCCAAATCCTTTCTAATCATTCTTAAAATAATGTCTTGCCTCATTATTCGAAGGTCAAAGGGCACACCAATACCCTCAAGAAAAATAGCAATTTGAAGCGCAACCAACTCAGGAATACGAGTAAGGACAATTGGTCGGAGTATGACAGTGTTATCCATTTCCCGATAAGAGGTCACACTAAATAATCGTGTAATCCTACCCAATTGTTCAACATCGGATAGAAAATCCCTGAAATTTACGGGTACCTTCCAGTGTATGGAATTTCTAAGAAGCTCAACAATGTTCTGAGCTTCGTTACTCTGTTTTTGTAGGAATTCGTTTATGGTTTGATCGCCTAAGGCAATCTTGAAGAGCTCATCGAGCAACTCCTTTCGAATCGAGGTTAAATCCATTACTTCCCTCAGTTTTTCCTGTTCCTCCACCTGCGCCTTTACCAAGCAGTCTTCGCAAGACCCAACCTTTTCCACCCGCAGCATTGTCTCTAGGGCCTTTTCGATAACATGGCTTTTTGATCCATGAGTTGCTGCCAATTGATCAAGGATTTCGCCCGATTTCTTTGGAATTGTTGTATGAATATGGACTGACATTGATTTCACTGAATAAGGAATAAATGTAC
>JABXGU010000345.1 GCA_016550415.1 archaeon
AATTTTTGGATTGTTGAACTCTGCTGTAATACTGAGAAGGAAATTATTCTTTGCATCATAAGTGATTGCTAGTTTTGGCTGTTCACCAAGCCATTTCGCCTTATCTTCCTCTTCCCATGTTACCTTAAGAACATCTGTTGCTCCATCTTGCTTACTGACCCTAGTAACAACAGGTTTGCTTTCAAGATAAGATTCCAATTTTTCAACATTGCAGGGCGTGTCAAGGCGGATATTCATTGAGAGAAGTGGTTCACTTCGTTTTGTCATGTATCGCATTGCAACATACAACCCACTAGCGATTAGAATCCAACCGGCTATAGAGCCGCTAAGGACACACAATGTGCCAAGAGGGATTGGTAAGAATCCGAACGTGTAAGAAAAGAACTGGAGTACATCTAATGCTTGGACCATATCAAAGGCAATGCTTCCTGCGAGGATAAGTTCTATAATGTTGAGAGCAACTCCAGAGCGTTCACTAGACGATAGCATTTCTTCAGCAGCGCGGAAACTGTCCTGTAATGTGTCGTATACTTTTTTCATCTGCTTATCTGAAAGTGTACCCACTATGCTTTGAAGTCCTTCAGCTTCCCGCTTAAGTCCGGTCACAACTTTCTCAGCATCATCTATACGGCTTTCAACTCGGTCAAAGAATTTACGAACATGAAGCTTATCTGCTAGTTCAAGTTGTTTAGGAGTTGCGCTCCCCAGTAAACGTTCAATTTGCTTCTTGGTATAAGCAATGGATTCAGAAACGTAACTTTTCAATGCTTCAAGAACGACACAATCATTGCCAATCTTTGATAGCATCTCTTTTGCCCGCGGCACAATGTTTGGGTCTTGGTCAGATTTTTCAAGAATCATCTCTCTTACTACAAGGGACTCATCCCAACCAAGCCAAAGCCGTGCAAAGAATTCATCCATGAACGTATCTAATGCCCGTACCAGCGCGTAAAGACCCACTATCTCTTCATAGTCCTCCAGACTCTTTGTTGCAAAAATCGACCCAAGACCACCTATGAAAACAAATGAACCATCACTAAGGGTATCCGATGATTCCATTATTCCTATGACTTGTTCAATTTCGTTTTGGTAATCTTCACCATCAACGTAATCTACTGCACTTTTCAAATGGGGAGTAATTTCCTCGCCCACAACCATCACAAATTTACCACGGTTATGAGATTTTCCCCGATACATTACTTCAAGCATTCGAAGCTGATTATGTGTAAGCAGTGTATCTAGCAAAACTGAGGAATCCATGAAGAGGTCTGCATTCACACGTGTTAATTTATCAAGAGAAACCAAATCCTGTTTTCCATTCACTTCCTTCAAATCGCATGTGAAGACAGTAAGACCTTGCTCGCACATGTGGACACCAAATTCCTCGTCTTGCACGATACCCTTTGCCTCTGGAATATCCACCTTTGCTGTGAACTCTACGAAACTAGTGAGGTCAAAATCATTAACAACAACCCTTGAATGCACTGGATCTGACTCAAAGATTGAATGCTCTGGAAACTCGTCAACCAATGTGGTCAACAAGGTACTCTTCAAACGTTCCCTGGAACCTAATTTATAATTCAAGGCAGCAATTTGATTGTTACCTGAAGGCAACCATTCAGCAATAATAATCGTCGTTTTCTTTAGAAACAATATTTCTCTAAGCTCGTCTTTTATGGTCACTTTTTTCACCTCATAATAGGCATTCATCAATGGTCATTTCTATATGGAAGCCGCAGGAACCTCGCCTTCGAGATATAATTTACATCTTCAATCTCGAAAATACTGATTTTTCGTTCATAGCCGCAAGATGGGCATCTGAACAAATATTCCTCAAATCGCAAACACTCAATGGATAGGACTTGACCACTACACTTGGGGCAATGAATCCGCTTATCCACGTCTTTCCCTATTCCCTTCGGGAGTTCCTTGAACGCTTGAATCCCCTTTTCTGAAAGTCGATATCCTGTCACATTTCCATATTGTGTGGTACTGATTTTCAGGTGCTCCAGTAGTCCCAGCTCTCGTAAATCGTTTAGATCATCTACTCCTTCACGGGAGATATTCATGAAACGACGGTAGCCATCCAAGCACAACACGGACGTAGCAGCATAATCGTATGTTTCGAAGACACCTTCCACAGTGAGATCATAAATGGCAGCTAACAGGGGCCCATCCTTAAACCAGTATTCACGGTCAACATCTTGGTTAGCGATTTGTGTGTAGGTGCCAATCAGATACATGAGTCTACGTTGATCATTGGTCAACTCCGTTGATGACAAATAAAACCCTCCAGACAAAGATATACTACTGCTCCTGTGAGCCAAAAAATTTTGCCTACAACATCATTTCACTTTTTCCACAAAGACTTTAGTAATCCCTTTCCACTTCAAAGAGTATGAATGACAATGACTCCTCACTCAAAGCACAG
>JABXGU010000346.1 GCA_016550415.1 archaeon
AATTATATTTCAGGGGATCAATGGGTTTGGATTGATACAGACGAATTAAGTATAATTCTAGATCCACAAACAACCTACCAAAATACATTCTATGTTGTCGTCTGGGAACCTGTTGCTCCTTCTTATATATACTGGCTTGGAACCCCAGATAATCCATCAGGCGATGGTGAAGATGACGGAGACGTCTATATGTATTGGTCCCTTTCATATTTGCCATACGACTTTACTCTTAAAGTCTCTATTGCGTCCTTCTACACGTTCCCAATTCCTTCACAATTTACCATGATGGTGAATGGAACACCAGTGAATGATTTAGGACCTGGGACTGGTTGGTGGGAGAATTGGCCATATCCATTTCCGAATGATACTGGCGGAATACGGTATTATAATGTAAGTTGGCTTTGGCCTGATTTTTATCAGTGGCCAGTTACCTTCGATGTCATATGGTTAGGAACATATTTTGAAATAGTAAATGCGGCATCAGTATTCCAAGTATGGGTCAATCAAACCACAACTATATGGACACTAAACTTTTCAGCTAACTTTCCAGCTGCATCCCAGGATCGATTAATAGCAGTTTCAATCGAAGAAGATTGGGATGTCCAAGGAGTATGGCATAGCTACACCTACGGACAATTAGGCACCCCCTATAATGATTGGACAGAATATGACGATTATATAATGGTCTTCAATGCAAGAACTGGATATTGGACAATTGAATGCAATGCCCCCAACTATCTCAAACACACTGAAGTAAGAACTCTCACTGGCAAAATCATCACTGAAGCAAACTCCACAGACTATGTTACAGTTCGAGGTTACGTTCAGGACCCAGGCGGAGTCAACGCTACAAATGGAACAGGATACCTATTCACTTATGATCCAGATGATTATCAAACCTTTTTGGATTATAACTATCTAATTCCGCCGCCTGAAGGAATAGTAGAAATTAACTGGAGTATTTTAATTGGCTATTGGATACCAGGTATCTTTACACTCAATTTCCTATGGTCTAATGGTACAGAAGCGGGAATGAACGCAACAACCCTCACAGTAATCGCTACAACTGACCTACATATAGGTACTGAATATCCTGCATCTGGAGAACCAATAATACGTGGAGATAATGTCTACATTGAAGTTTATTACCATGATAATGTTACCTGGCTTCCGATTGAAAATGCCGCAGTGATTGTCATAAATGATACAAGTGGGTTCGAATGGGGACTGAATGGAACTGGACATGGAACCCCAGAGTATTTTGTCGATAACTTGGGAAGTATTGGTTATCCTGGTTGGTATGTGATTTACGTATTAACAGATAATGCCTCAACTAATGTCTTGCATAATATCACAATATACTTCTCCGAAGTTTTGTATGAGGAACAAAGTTACTTCAAAGACTTTCTCATTGAAACCAGGGAAACCCACATTGTTTTCCTGCAAGGTTATGGGTTGGATAACAGTTCAGGAGTCTGGCGCACCACCCCTGAACCATACATCAACGACTCCTCAAACCAAATCACTATCAAGTATGTAGATAACAATGGGTTCCCACTCAAAGGAGCAACAATTCAACCATATATAATCCACGGTAGTGATTACAAACGTTTGGACTGGATTGACCTTTCAGAAGGTGATCCTACAAAAATAGGTTTGTATAATATAACAGTTGATACTTATCCTATAGAAGGGATAACTTTCCATGAAGGTGATGAGGGCTTTATAGCAATCTATGCATTCAAGCCAACCTATGAGTCTACATGGTCACATACGGACCCAGAGGGTCCTGGCCCCCTCTTTGTTCAGCCTCAGCCACGACCTTCATTCATTGATGTGCCGCCAGGCTATCAAGAAATTGAATTGTTTGCCAATTGGACCTATGAATATCCATTACGTGTTATTCTACGAGACCTATTTACTAGTGAGGATCTTAGTCATGGTGAAATTGTAGCTGAAATTCCAGAGATTGGTAACGTAACCTTAGATTTAGCCACACCTGGACTTGGACTCTACGAAATTACAAACCTAACCACTAATCTTAGTGATGGAACTTACAACATAACACTATATGCAACAGCAACAGACTTTGTATCATGCAATACAACGGTAAAATTGATAATTAAGGCAAAAAGTCAAATTCAATACACAACTACAATTGATTATTTGCAGCAGCCTCCCAATTATGGTACAACACTGACCTTCACAGTCAAATTCTTCTTTGGAGAAGAAACACTTCGAATAGGTGCTTACAAGAATAAGGGCGCTCCCCTTCCTAAAGGTACAGAAGTTACACTAGAGATTGAAACAAATATGGGTTCCTACGATCCTGAGACAATTTTCTTAGATGCGAATGGAATGTTCACTTTTTCAATTCTTCTTGATAAGGATGGTGGAGAATATTCCTTCTATATCTCTATCGAAGGTGCTGAGACATACGGGGAATTAGTACATCAATCTCTTATGGTTAATGGAGATCCCCTAAGTGTTGAGGTCCGCTCAATCCAGTATTACATAATGGGAATGCTGCCCTTAGTGGCAATAGTGCTTGCCATTTTCGTGTCAAGCTTCCTAGCCTATCGGCAACTACGTATTGTACCTAAACGACGGATACGCCTACAAAAACTAACTGCGATTGCTGATACCTTCAGTGATGTAGCAAACCTTCACCGTCTCCTCGTAATCCATAAGGAAAGTGGTATCTGCGTTTTTGATCCCTTCGAAAAAGAAACCAAGGATGCCACTCTTGTTGCAGGCTTCCTTCAGGCGATATCCACATTCGGTCACGACCTTGGGGAAACACCAGGTTTGGCTGATGAAAAAGCTGAGGACGCAACCACTCTACGTGAATTAACCTATGAAGGCTTCCGCATACTCATCCATGATGGTCAGTTCGTTCGTAACGCCCTAGTACTAACTGGCACTCCAAGTAAACAACTAAGACAACGCCTAGAGCAGTTCACAACTGAATTTGAAAAACGATTCCGCAAAGAATTTGACCACTGGTCAGGTCGAGTCGACCAATTCAATTCCGCCTCCGATCTCGTCGAAGAAATCTTCCTAATCTCTTTACGTCTCCCACATCGTGTGAGCCCCCGTCGACCACGCCGCGTCACACTTACCGGTCTTGAAAGCGACCTTTACAAGGTGGCAAAAGAAATCACAAAGGACCGAGAATACATATTCCTCGGACAGATACTAAGCACCTACCTTGCAGCAACCAAACGCGATAAACTTGAAGTCCTCATGGCAATCTATCAACTACGCCAGAAAAGAATCCTAAAACCCTGGCAACTCGAAACCGCTGTCCATGCTGCAACACCAACACCTCCAACAGAACCCGCATCAGATACTGAACCAGAATCAAATGAAGAAGAGTCCTAGCCCTTTAGATCAAATGAAGCGAATATTGAACCAGTTAAATGATAGTTCCAAACCTCTCTTTTCCAAGAACCAATATTTCATCCAGAATGTTACCAGCTATTTGAAAAAAACACCAACGGAAAAAAGTCGTGTCATAACCTCACGAACAGCAAAACAGGCTTAAACTTAAAAAATTGGAGCCGAGGACGGGATTTGAACCCGTATAAACCAGCTCTGCAGGCTGGCGCGTAGCCACTCCGCCACTCCGAGCCGGGGTAGTGCTCCACCACGGCTCCTCGGCTTAACAGTTGTTTTGCCTCGGCTCTTCAGTTGACATGCACCATGTTATATTTACGGTTTTTTGATGTTTCGGTAATGGAGTTAGCTTTAATATAGATGAGCGGGAAACTTCTTGACTAGAGGCTGAAATTCCTTGAAGGCTGTTCTTGTTGTTGGCGATGGAATGGGTGACCGTCCGATTCACTCGATGGATGGCAAGACTCCCTTAGAAGCAGCTCGAACACCCACCCTTGATAAATTATCAAAGGAGGGCATAACAGGGCTTCTTCACATAATTGCACCAGGTATTCCGCCGGGAAGCGATACAGGTCATCTAGCATTATTTGGTTATGATCCTTGGAATTGTTATAGTGGGCGGGGACCCTTCGAAGCACTCGGTGCTGGACTTAAAATCCAGCCAAGTGATGTTGCATTTCGAGGGAATTTTGCGACTGTTCAGCGTCTCAAGGATAAGTCTTTCAAGGTTCTCGATCGACGAGCTGGTCGGAGTGTCCCTGAAGGAGATGCCCTTGCAGCCCTTATTGATGGCATTTCTATTCCAGGTGCTCCGAATGCAAAGGTTATTGTGGGGCATACAGTCGAACATCGCTGTGCCATTGTTCTTCGTGGACCAAAATTGTCCTCAAAAATCAGTGATACTGACCCTCATGGTCATAGTGACAGGGTTCTGAAATCAGAACCGCTTCATGAGTCCTCTGATGCAAAACGGACAGCTAACATTGTAAACAAGTTGACCACCGAATTTCATCGAATTCTTTCTGCCAGTCCACTCAATGCTAAACGCCAAAAAGCTGGATTACCTGAGGCAAACATGATCTTACTCCGCGGTGCTGGTACACTACCAGAGATTCCCTCCTTGACTGACATTTACGGGATAAAAGCCGCATGTGTTGCTGGTGGCGCGCTGTACAAAGGTGTAGCCAGCAGTGTAGGAATGAAGGTGCTTGATGTTCCTGGTGCAACTGGCAGCTTTGATACAGATGTTGTCGCAAAAGCCAAAGCAGCAGCAAAGGCATTAAAGACCAACGACCTCGTCTTCGTTCACCTCAAAGCCATCGACAGTGCAGCCCATGACAAAAATTGCTCAAAGAAAATTGCCATGATAGAAAAACTGGACCACCTATTAGCCACACTCCTCGAGAATATTGACAAAAGCAAAACATACATCGCAATCACCGCTGATCATACAACAACATGCAGTTCAGGGAACCATAGTGGTGACCCAGTTCCCCTGCTTATTGCTGGACCCGAAGTTCATACAGACAAAGTCACCACATTCGGTGAACATACTTGCGCGACAGGGGGTCTTGGGCACCTCAAAGGTATTGATTTAATGCCACTCCTCATGAACTATCTACATAGAACTCCCATGTTTGGTGCTTAAGCACACAATAACCTATCTTCTGCTTCTTTTTTCAATCTTAGAAAACCTTAAGTCAACCATAAAGGCAAAGGAGGTGCGGTGATTCAAACTTGCCCAGAAAATCTGATCCAACTCTTGTGAGCACTGGTTTTGTGCTCTGTTTTATCGGTGCGCTAGTAGCTGTCCTCGTTGGAATAATGGAACTAGTCAGTGCTTTACCATCTGCTAATCTAAACGGTCTGGTTGTTGGTATACTCTATTTGGCTTTAGGTCTATTATCGCTTCAATTTAGTATATCTGTTCGTCGCCGTTATGACCCCACCAGAGCGCTTCTCCTACTACTCTTCGCTATACTATTCCTCGTAATGTGGTACTGGGGTACCCTTGGCGTTTACGCGATTCTCACAGGTGTGCTAATGCTTCTCGGTGTCATAATCATGATGATCGGTAAGGGCTAGCATCTCCTTGCGCCTATTCAGCCGCCATACCAGGTTCACAATATCCACTAGAATGGCAATGGTGAAGTGATAGGCGCCAACTCCCTTTATTTTTCCAATTCTAAATACAACTACTCAAGTAATCTAAGCTAGATACAAGGTTATACCAGTAACAAGTTGCCTTTGTCCAAATAAGGACAGATTATGGTGACATAGACTTTTTTCAGAAAATATTGACGGTGAGGAAAATATATAGACGCTCTATAATCGTAGCTACTTGCCAGCCCAACAATTACTATTTGCAAAGGGTGGAGATATGGAAAAACGGAAAATCATGCGATTGGGTAAATCCTCCCTTGTCGTATCGCTACCAAAAAGTTGGGCAAGCAAATACAAGCTAGACTCCTCCGATCATATCATCCTTCTTCCCCAGCGCGACGGTTCCATGGCTATCTATCCCATTAAAGAGTTCGTGGATAAACCCCCCGAGCAAGAGATTATGATTGAACCAGAAGATGAGCCAGGAATCTTAGAGCGTCGCCTCATTGCTGCATATCTCAATAACTTTGCCATCATTCGCATCCGTTCTACCGGCGTCTTTTCCCCAGAACAGCAAGCTTTGGTTCGTAGGCGTGTTCGGATGCTTACAGGACTCCAAATTATTGACGCCAGCACCAACGAAATCGTTATCCAGTCCCTCATGAAGCTCAATCAGCTAGACCTCCCAAAGAGCATGCGATTAGCACACCGCATCACCTCCACCATGTTAGTTGATGCACTAAACGCCCTCCAAATACGGGACACAGAGTTAGCCCAAACGGTCATTGGTCTCGACGAGGATGTCAACCAGTTCTATTTCCTCGTCTTTAAACAACTCCGTGCAGCTCTTCTTGACCCTCGTTTCATGAATGAACTTAGCATCGACTCTATGGATTGCTTAACCTACCTCATGTTTATCCAGCGAGTCGAAAATGTTGCTGACCATGCTAAGGCAATTGCTGAAGCTGTTATATCTCTTGGCTCCGAAGAATGCCCCAAGGACCTGCTAAACCTTTCCCTCAAGACAGGAAACCACGTCCACCGCATTTATGTAATGGCAGCGGAATCTCTTCTCCAAGGTGATGATAAATCCGCCAACCACGTAATTAATGCGGTAGATAAATTCCATCCAATGCGACGTCAAGCCGAAGAACTCATGGAACAACATCTTGTGAAACTCTGTGAAGAAATGTTGCCAAAGCTATCCCCTGAATCATGTGCTCTCTTTGGTCCCCGTCAAAAGGCTATGTTTTGCCTAGAGCAAATTTTTGAGGCCTTTGGAAAGATTCTCGAACATTCCTGTGCTATCGCTGAAATCGCTATTGATCGTGCCCTTGAACATGGTAGCCGTTGGCCTAAAGAAAAGGCTCCCAGAAAATCCTCCTCAAAATCAAAGACTTGATACTTGTAATATTTCTCGAAACTTGTGTTTCGATGTGAAGTTGTTACAATAAGAAGCTTATAGTCACTAGTCTAGCTTTTGGCTCCGGAAGCTTCTATTATCTTAGGAACCAGGTCTTCCCATTTTACAGCCATGATGTGGCAGCCTGCTGCATGTGTTGTTTTTCGTATTTCTTTTACAAATTCGCCGAAGTACTCGATGTTAAATTCTGCGAACTTTTCTTTCTTCTTCTGCTTGTCTTCAATTTTGTTAATTTCTTTTAGTTGACTCATCATTGACTCTGGAATAGTGACTCCAGGGACATATTTTTGCATCCAGTCTGCTATTTTGAACGATTTCAACGGGAAGATACCTACCAGTGTAGGTACTTTGATGTGCTTGATTGATTTGAGGAAGTGTTTGGCGGCATCAATTTCATAAATCACTTGTGTTTGGGCAAACTCAGCACCCACACTTTCTTTGCGCTCTAACTTGAGAATTTCTGGTTCAAGAGGTGCTGCTCCCGGATTAATTGCGACACCGACATGGAATTTGGGTGGATGATGGATTTCGTTACCCTTTAGATCCACGCCTTCGTCTGTGATTTTTCGAATGAGATAGGTGAGGCTGGCTGAGTCCAAGTCAAAAACTGGTTTTGCTTCTGGTTGATCTCCTAGGCTGGGGTGGTCTCCTGTAAGAGAGAGTATGTTTTTAATGCCAAGGGCACCAGCAGCAAGTAGATCAGCAAAGAGGGCGAGTCTGTTGCGGTCACGACAAGTAATTTGGCAAATCGCTTCTAGTCCTACTTTTTCTTGAATCATATAAGATGGGCCAAGTGAGTTCATATAGGCAAAACTTTGAGGTATATCTGTTACATTTGCAGCAACAACATGGCCAACTAGTTTTTGAGCTCCTTCCAGAACCTCTTCCATGGAGCCAATTTTTTCAGGCTCAAGTTCGCCTGTGTATGTGAATTTGCCAGCCTGAATACTCTTCATTAACTCACTGTAGGCTTCTCTGTGTTTTACCATTAGATTTCCAGTCTCCTTGGTGATTGAGCTATCCTCCAATCTCGAGGTGGTCTGTATTTTCGGAACTCGTCTAGGCGTCCTTGTGCCTTCAAACGTTCATAAATGCGATACCAAGCACAATCATTCTTGTAATCGCCAACTTCACATTTGCCATCTAGCATACCGCCACATGGTCCATTTGCTAGAGATTTTGGACAACGGGTCATGGGGCAGATGCCCCCTGTTTCGTTTAAGAGACAGTCACCACAACCACTACAGTATTCAAAATAGTGACCAAGTTCTCGGTCCTTTCCTCCCATTCCAAAGGTGTCTACTGCGGTCAAGACATTCATATCTGGGAAAACATCAATTAGAGTCTGGGGACCTACACCACAAGCGAGGGAAAGGAGAGCATCAACATCTTCAATTTGAGGGCGCAATGTTGTCTCTACAAGTTGCCGGTCACATTGGCGTAACACAATAGTGTGACGAATTTCTCCGGGGCTGTCCTTTGCTTGCCGTGCCATACGAATCAAGGTTGCTAGGGTTTCAGCTTGCTTTATACCACCAACTTGATAGATACCCGAACATCCATCGCAGCCTACAATAAGCAAACGCTCGATGCCATCAGTAATTTTCAATATTTCCTCAATAGGCTTCTGCTTGGGAATAATCACAGTTTGTCACCTCATCTGGGAATGGGTCACTTTTTGAGAATGCGAGCCTAGCGTATTGACATGAGGTATATACAACTTTGCCTCTTTCGGATTTTTTCCAAATTATTTTCAAGTGATTTCTAGTTTTTACCTTCAATTTTTGCAGTGGATTATTTTGATGAATTTATGATTTTAGTTATGGACTCTTCTAACTCATTAATTCTGACTGGTTTAATCTTAAATTCAGATGCACCTGCTGCTAATGCAGCCTCCTTCGCCGATTCATCAGCACTTACAAAGATAATATGACAAGACGGATCCTTTTTCTTAAGTTCCTTTGTAGCCATAATGCCATCCATTACTGGCATACGATAATCCATCAAAATAATGTCAGGTTTTGGATTTAGGGTAGAATAAACTTCGATAGCTTCGGCGCCATTATACGCTTCGGCAACTACACTGTGTCCTCTAATAGAAAATATTGTCCGGTATATCTGATGAAGGTTCTCGTCATCGTCGACTGTGAATATTGTTACTATGTCGACTCCCTCCGTGGGAATAAAATCACAAAATTAGCTCCTTTCGTGTGGTCGCCTTTTATCCGGTCTTCTACCCAGATTTTGCCTCCATAGCGTTGGATAATGCGGTAGACCAGTGTGAGTCCAATTCCTGAAGTACGGACACCCTCCTTTTCCCTTGGAAAACGAGAGAATATGCGACTCTTTTCACTGTCAGGAATTCCCGGTCCCCTGTCCTTGATTTGTATCTTTACCGCTCCCTTATCCCGTGTCAACCCAGCTCGAACATCAATTAGAACTCGTTCTTTGCGGTCAAATTTCATAGAATTATGTAGAAGGTTGAAAAACAATTCAGTGAGAAATCCATCTGCTTGTACCCAAAATTCTCCCTCAGATAGGTTTGATTTCACAATAAGTTTCTTCTGTGGAAACGTCCTTTTCGCAGCGTCAGATGCTGCAAAGAATGGCAAAAAGAGGTCTTTTCTCTCAAGCCTTACAGGTTCAGTGTCAAGGCTTTGGAATCTTCTCACATTCCCAATAAGTTCTGCGCTCCGGTCCACTTGTCTAATAGCTGCAAGAACCCTATCCTCCAATTCACTGGAAAGAGAAGGGTCGTTTAATAGAAGTTCTAGGTTCAACAGGATACCTTGATTAATATTGTTAAGATCATGACCCATGAGGTCGACGAGAAATTCTGCACGACTTCGTGCTTCACGAAGTATGTTCTCCACTTGTTTACGTTCTGTGATTTCACGTACGATAGCTAAAACTGAATCCTCTCCACTGACCACAAGTCGTGCTTCCCAATCCCTAAGTTCATCACGAGTAGCAAGCTGATACTCAAAACGTTGCACCTCTCCAGTTAGAAAAGCCTGTTTGACATGGTACATGGTTTGCTCAGCCAAAGTTGGCGGCAATACATCATGGATATTTTTTCCAATGAATTGATCGGGTGGTACATACAGGTCCTCTTCACTATAACCTTTGTATATTAGAAAGATACCTTGTCTATTAAGTTGGAACATCATATCCGGAATTGCCTTCAGGAGGGCCCGCTGTTGTTCCTCGCTAGCACGTAGTGCTTTCTCCGCCTGTTTGCGTTCGGTTATGTCTTCAGTGTGAACTAAAACCAGATCAGGAGGCACGAAGGCATATTTGACAGCTAGGTACTTCTCTTCGCCTGTACTTTTATATTGATAAACCATTTCTCGTTCAAAAGAGGTTTTTTCTGTAAAGCACCGTGAAATGTCCTCTACGAGTTCAGGTTTATCTAGATACATTTCCTTGGCTTTCATGCCCAGATAATCGGGAATCTTACCTTTTGTAATCACCATGGCAGCATCATTATAATCCACTAACACAAAGCCATCTTCAATCCGCTGCCAAGTATATGTGGGAACCGGGATACCTTTGTATTGAGCCCTCAATTTCTCCTCGCTAGCCCTAAGCGCTTCTTCTGCTAGATGGCGTTCTGTTATGTCCCGAATTACTATAACAGCGCCAAAAACCTTGCCTTCCTTAAACATTAGTGCACTGCGGACCTCTCCAACACGCCTTGTTCCATCTTTAGTAATAAATTCATAAACAGGACGCTTTAGCCGTTCTCCTGCTAAGAGACGTTTGAAATTTGAAACAGCGTCTTCTAAGTATTCTGGTGCAAGGATTCCTATATCTCCCAGAGTTTTTCCGATTAATTCATCTGGTTTGTATCCATATTCTACTTCTACAGCAGGTGAAATATCAAGAATTCGACCCTGCAAATTCATTACGCAGATGACATCAGAAGCTCTTTCGAAGAGGAGGCGGTATCGCTCTTCACTCTCACGAAGTGCCTTCTCTGCTTGCTTACGATCATTAATGTTGATATAAGCTGCTTGGACAGCAGGCTTACCATGATACTCTATCTGAGTAGCAAACACCTCAACCCAAATAACACTTCCATCCTTTCGAACAACGCGGAACTCATAGCGTTGTGGCACCTGTTTACCCTTCAACCGTTTAACGTGACGACCCCAGACTAGTGATTGGTCTTCTGAATACACATAGTCTTTCACTTCATCATGATTCCATGCTAAAATCTCATCCACTGTATAACCCAGCATATCTGCCATAGCTTGATTTGCGAAGACAATGCGAAGGTCTTGGATGATGGCTAATGCCTGTATGGAATACTCGGCAACCTGATAATACGCCTCCTGTACCCACTTGCTTTCCGTAATTTCTTCCAGACTGCCCTCATAGTATAGAACTCGTCCGTCTTTATCTTTGATAGCTCTGAAATTATCTCGGGCCCAGATGATTGAGCCATCTTGTCGACGAAGTCGTGTTTCGAAACCACGTACAACATTAGCATGCTTTAACATAGCATGGGCTCTCTCACGGTCCTCTGGAATCACATATAACTCAGTGGCCTTGCAAACCAGCATGGACTCTTTATCAGGAAAACCTAACATTTCCACTAAAGCTTTGTTAACATAGAGAATCTGACCGTCTGAGGTTGTACGATAGATACCTACTGGTATACTATCAAAGAGACTCATATAACGGGCTTCAGCACGTTTAAGTTCTGTAACATCAATGAGGGCAACCTGCAGGGCAGCAAATCCTTGGTACTCAATTGATGTAGCAAATACCTCTAGCCAGTGTAAAGAACCATCCTTATGGAATATACGTAACTCATGACGCTGTGGTAGTTGTGCAGCCTTTTGCGAACTTCTAGCTATTTCTAAGGCTCGTTCTTGATCCTCATGATGAATTGCAGCAAAAACTTCCTCCGGTGAGGAAGCTAGCATCTCATCAATATCATAACCAAGGATACTAGAACATGTCTGATTAGCAAAAACAACACGGGGTGGAAAGGGTTCTACACTAAAGATCAGGAGTCCCTGCAATGACTGTTCGATTAAATTACGATACTTCTCCTCTGACTCCTTGAGTTTCGCCTCAATCTGCTTTCTCTCAGTTATATCAATACCAATACCAAGAGCCTCTCTTACATTCCCTTCATCATCAGTGATGATAGTACTATTCCATTCGATGGTTCGCCTTTCACCTTGTTTGGTTATCCAATCATTGATACTATGAGAAGGTAACTTGTTAGCTGTTAGGCTTCTTAAGACCTTTCGAAAAACTTTGCGATCCTCCTTAGGGATCAAGAGGGTGAAGATTTTCTTTCCAAGCACCTCTTTTTGGGTATAGCCTGTTACCTCCTCGCACCTTTTATTAAAGAGTGTGATGCGTCCCAATGTATCCACTCCAACAATGAGCGCACCTCCTGTTTTAATCAAAATTTCAAAACGCTTCGCATCATCCGGTAATTTAGGCTTGGAGGCTTTTCTTTTATGACGCTTTTCTCCCCGCATATTGTTCATACCCCTCTAATTTCATATCCTATTACACTCTGCGTGAAAGATTCTAACCCTTTCCTGTGTCCCTATCTCCCACACTTACCATTAAACTTCTTATTCTCAGAGTGAGTGAAAAACATTTCCAAAAAGAGGAATAACTCTGCTAATTCCTAAAATTCAAAGTAATTATTGTGTTTGGTCATCAAGGAGTGATTTGATGAGATAATCAATACCAAACCGTCCCTCTGTCCATGGAAGGTAAAACGGCTCTTTAAATGCAAGGATAGTCTGAATTTCTGGAATCGACTTACCCTCCTCATGCATCTTTCGAATACTCTGCTGTAAATTACATAAATATTCGACGCGTTTCCGTATGTGGTTTTTGGGCTCCCTGATAGGACCCCGATGGCCATCAAAAAGCACCTTCAAATCCAATGTGAGAATTCGCTCCATTGTGGCAATCATCTGGGGAACATTCTCCTCAGGCATCGCAATCTGTTTCTGCGAAGGTAGAGGCACTGCATCTGCTGAAAACAACCACTCTCGATCTGCTTCATACAACCCAATCATTTCCTCATAGTGACCCGGTAATGGAATCACTTCAAACTCAAGAGACTCCACTGAAAAGGTAGAGGGGAGCAACTCCACATCTTTCACAGGTTTCGGTTGTCCCCAAACACTCTGGAAAAAAATATTCAGTTGAGGTGGCTTACGAATTTCCTTTATCGCTGATGGGTTCGCAAAGATTGTAGCATCACCAGTTAAAGCAGCACATCCCCCAAAATGATCTTCATGAGTATGACTAATAACAACCCGCTTAATCGAACTGTCTGATGCATAATGTTTTAGCTCCTCTGCTGCATTAGCACAACCAGCATCAAAGAGTAAATCCCCCACTTGATAAGCATAAACCCACATCAAAACCTGTCCCTCCCGTGCTGTCCCAGTTTTTACACAGGTAACATCACCAAATGGCACAATATCAATCATCTTTAAACACCGGATTTGTACGGTGAGCTTCTCATTTTCCTTAAATTCTGTTGGTGGTCCAAATCTTCTTGAAATGGTTAGAGATATTAATTATTACTCCAACTGGCATCTTGTTATTTGTATATTAACAATAGATATTTGATGACCAGTATTTCGTTGTTCGTCAAAACATATGTATAAGGGTTATTCTGTGCAGAATGGTGTAATATTATGGCGGAATCGCATGGAGTTATGGAACAACAATTGGTGCGGTCCCGCCGAGTCATTAAATGGGCATTAGTTGTAGTAATTCTCCTGGCAATAGCAAAAGGTGTTGTAGGATACTTTTCAGGTAGTGTGGGTCTTTTTGCCCAATCTATAGACTCTTTTACTGACTTAATCGCTGGATCAACCGTCTACTTAGGCTTGTGGCTCGCCCAACGACCTAGTAACCAGAAGTATCCCTATGGATATTTCAAGGCAGAGACGATGGCGGCATTAATTGTCGCTATCTTCATATTTGGAACCGGGTTGCTTGTTCTATGGCAAGCAATAATGCACATTCTATTTCCCTTAGGACTTGTGTATTATGATGTTGCCCTAATCGTAGCCTCAGTATCAATACCCATAATTTTTGTGAAGTCTTGGTTTTTGAAAAAGGTTGGTAAAGAAACAAGAAGTGAAGCAGTTTACAGTATTGGTCAAGATTACAGAATGGATCTATATGCTTCATTGGTTGTACTCATCGGATTAATTTTTGAGGGAATTGGCATTTGGTGGGCTGAGGCAGTAGTTGGCTTCATCATTGCACTCGTAATTTTGAAAAGTAGCCTGCAAATTGCTCATAGTTCTGTATTGACCCTGATGGATGCTGTGACAGATTTTGAACAAGTGGAAGAAATCGGAAAATTAGCTTCACAAGTCCGGGGAGTACAAGGTGTGCATGATATTAAGGTTCGACGTGCAGGACCAATCTGTTTTGGTGAAACACATTTAGAAGTTGCAGCAGATTTATCAGTAGCACAAGCATACCGGATTTCAGAGGAAATTGAAAGGAGAATCACTGCAAGATATCCAGAAATGCTGACATTCCTAGTTCATATTGAACCTACAAAAATCCAAGTATTTCGTATAGCGATTGCTGTCGATAGTAAAGAAGCGACTCTTGAATCTCTCCCTAATCCACACTTTGGGTCATCACCCTATTTCCTACTAATAGACGTTAAACAGAGAGAAACCATACATTGGGAAACAATGAAAAATCCAGGGGCTTCGCAAGAACGACAACGTGG
>JABXGU010000347.1 GCA_016550415.1 archaeon
GCTGGTCTGTCAACAGGGGATAGACACTGACAGTCGATATGAGAATGATTATGGCAGCTAGAGCTGCAATCTTCAACTTCACAAGTTGCATCTTCTTGACCCTTTATATAGAGGTTCTTTGATTTTAGCGTTCTGTTTGCACGTTCTCCGTATATACGGATAGGCAAGAAGCATATAAAGTCTTCTGTCTTACGATATCATTTTGCTTTCACTTCCCACCAGAGTAGTCTCAAAGTCAGCGTGCACATTTACCATGATTGACAATAATCTTGGAAATGGAACATTTTTCCAATTCTTCTGTAGTGCAATTTCACAAACAACTTAGCTCAGGGGATGGTCTATTAGTTCCGCAGTTAGGAGCTGTCTGACTGAGAGGAGAAAAAGCTGAAGAAAGACTTAACGTCAGCAATTGTGCTTCTGCTGATTCTTTCGACATTGTCACTGCTTATATCGAAAGCCCAACCTGAGGAATATGCTTTTGGGAAAGCAGATATAGGGTCAAGTACTGATGGTTTGGGAACCAACTTCATATCCGGTTCGAAATTCGCTCTGAATGAAGCCCTTCTAGTTACGAAAATGAGTGTGTATATCGGGTCGTTCTGTTATGGTTCAGGTAACTCGGCATGTGCAGTCTATACTGTTGGTGGAGATGGAGAACCAGGCTACTTGATGATTCAATCAGCAGAATTAGCTTCTCTAACCATAAATGCTTGGAACGATTTTTCCGTTAGCCCCGGTGTCGAGTTGGCTGCTGGTGATTATTGGCTACTTTTTTGGAGTCAGCAGAATCCAGAACTTCGCTATGATACTGCCGAATCGAATGTCGGTTTGCATAGTTTCCGCACCTACGGGGTTTGGCCTGACCCTTGGACAGCAGCTGCAACGATATATTGTGATCACCTGCACAGCATTTACGCAACCTGCCCGACTGAAGAAAATCCAACGTATTCAAATGTGGGAACCAATACTACTCTGGCCGGACAACCATCTCTGTTTTATACGCATTGGAGCGACGACGCGGGCCTGAGCGGGTTCATCTTCGGAACCAACAACACCGGCGTATGGAGGAACAATACTTGGTCAGACCCTTGGACTGGAACGCCACTGTCTGGATGGAGCAACGTAACCAAAACCTTGAACAGTACTTCAGGAACTCGCATTCAATACCGATTCTGGTGCAACGACACAGACAATAACTGGGCGGCCACTGGAATTCAGCATGTAATCACGGCGCCAACAGCAACTATTCGTGGCACTGTCACCGATTTTCAAACAGGGAGTCCAATTGAGGGCGTAAACGTGACTTGCAGTGGGCAGTCGGCCCTGACTGATTTTGATGGAACCTACTCCTTCATTGTGAATCCAGGCTCAGAAGCACCTGACATAAGGTCATACTTTGACATAATCGACTTTCCTGACGTTTTTTCGTTGAGTAACATAACCGTCTCTTCGACAGCCGATAGCGCCACTATCACTTGGACGACTGACCTGCCAGCCACCAGCAAAGTCGAGTACAACACATCACCACTATTCA
>JABXGU010000348.1 GCA_016550415.1 archaeon
ACGGAATGATCCTTCATAGTTACACTGAGCGTGAGTGTGACTGTTTCTTCGTTCATTTTTTCTTGTATTATCCTTTCTGCTCCCAATGTTCAACATGAAAGAATGAGAATCGATTTTGCATTTAGAAGGATGATTTCAAAACAACTGATTGATACTCATTTAGTCGATGGAAATATCAAAAAATACTGTTTTTTTGGGGTTAATATCGTTCGATGTATAGAATTGAGTAAATAAAAAATTGAATCTGCAGAAGGCTTAATGAAAAAATCGCTCCCGACTTAAAGTAGAATTATAAGGGAGAAGGCGGAAATAGAGTCTAGAGGCGGGGTTTCTGCAATTGGCTTGCATTATCTACAGTAGCTCATCTTGTCCACAGTGCCAAGTTCTCAAGCAATACCTCCAAGACAAAGGAATTACTCACAGTGAGCGAATGGTAGAGGAACCTGAAGCTAGAGTCGACGCACTAATGTTTAACATCTACAGTACGCCAGCGATTGTCATTGACGAACATGTACTCCAAGAAAATGAAATGTTCCAGAATGGACGTCTAAATGAGACCACGCTTTTGGAATTCCTGAGGAGGTTCGGGCATGGCAAAGCGTAGACAAAGAACCTCCGGTCAGAATAACAAATCAGCTCAACTTGATCAATGGATTCAAGCAGTTCGAAAACAAGATTCAGGAATGCCAATGGTACGAACCAGCGATAGCCTCATTCGTAATTGGAATCGGCAGCGAATTGCTGATGCGCTCATTCGAGAGACAACACTTGTGCAAGAACTCTTTGACATTCCTCCAATGTCAGCTGAAGAAGCAAAGCGTATAGCAATCGAGGTGGAGCAACGTATCAAAAGAATGCAGCTCCCCTTTGTGAGCGCACCCCTCATCCGAGAAATCCAAAATCAAGTAATTCTGGAAAAAGCAAAAGACGACCCAAGATTTGCAGTTTACCGTAATGCACTCACACGTGTCGGCATACCCATGTGGGACTTCAGCCACATAATTTGTGGTGATGGCTATGAGGCACAAGAGAATGCAAATATGCAGCCAAACCCCGAAACAACACATAAGAAATCTGCAGATCGGCTTTGCAAAGAAGCATATATGTTAATGCTCCCACCAATCATAGCAGACGCGCATCTGGCGGGAGATATTCACATCCATGATTTGGAATACTTTGGCACACGCCCCTTCTGTGCCGATTATGATGCGCGATATTTCTTTAAATATGGGTTGATATGTGATGGACTTGGCGAAAGGACAGCGGTCGCGAAACCAGCCACGCACCCGACGGTGGCTATCCTGCACCTCATCAAAGTCCTCGCCGCTGGGCAAACAAACAGTGCAGGAGGACAAGGACTCTTTAATTTTAACATATTCTTGGCGCCTTACCTCCACGGAAGAACTAGTCAAGAAATTGAACAACTTGCTCAAACAATCCTCTATGAAGCAAACGAAACATACGTTTCCAGAGGAGGACAGCTAGTCTTCTCCAGCATCCAACTGGAAGCAGGGATCCCTAAAATCTGGCGAGACGCTCCTGTTGTGTGCAATGGCAGAGTTGGCCCTGACACATATGGGGATTACGAGGATGAAGCACAAGCCTTCATGAAGGCAATCCTCGAACAATACTGCAAAGGAGACGCTTGGG
>JABXGU010000349.1 GCA_016550415.1 archaeon
ACGTTGATTTGAAGCAAAAAAAGAAAAAAAGATTTGGTCTCTTTTAGTGTTCTTTCATTTATCTATTTTTGTGCGAGGAGCGCGCGCAAAAAAGAAGAAACCATATTGAGAGAATGTGATGTTTGTCACAAAGTAAATCCTGACACTTACTGCTACACATGTTTTGGCTGCAATCGTACATTTTGCTTAACCTGTCTTCTTAGAGAGAATTTTGAGTGTTATTGTCGTAATCGATGCTAATTATTGTTACATCTAATTTTGTGCATCTTAAGTTATTAATAGTAGTTGAGTGAACAGTTGTAATTTGAAAATCATGAAGCCCACTACGCATATTGTAGTCAGTTTACTTTTAGTCATTATTCTCATTTGTTCAGTCATTACAATAAACCTATCCACTCTTCCGATAGCACATGCCCAGACGGCTCAGGTGGTATTCGAATTCAGCGAGGTGGTGCAACCCACAGGAGATGTACGAGAATTGGCTGTGGCTTTTCACTCCATCAATTTCTTGGACGCTGAGGCAAATTCCATCGAAGTGCTCATCTTTGGAACACTGGAAGTGAACGATCTGCAGGAGGAAGGATGGTTCGGCAACGAGGAGGAGACAGAAATAGGCAAATTCCAGTGGGCAGGGGGTTCATCCAAGATGGCAAGCATGCGATTCCCGATCCCAGCAGAAACTGAGGGGCTACTGTTCCATATCTCCTCCATAGTGGATGGTATAGGGATGAATGTAACAATTGATGGGCTATTAGTAGCAACACTTCAAGTTATGGCTTATTGGCACCCTGAATATATCCCATTAAGAGAGGTCATACCGGATCTTACCCATGAAGAGGAGCCAGAGTGGGTTGAAGGTCACTACTTCCCAAGGTTTCCATCAACGAATCATGTCGATGTTATCCACGTACGGACTGCAATTGAAGAGTGGTGGGGGAACCGGACCTGTTCACGTCCCGATTGGCGAATAAACCAGTCATCTGAAACTATGATGGCACTAACCTTAGTTGGCATGCAAGGATTGATTAACCGCAATAAACCCAGAATTTACCTCGACTGGGAGGACAGGGGAAAAAACTACAATGCAAGTCGGTTCTGGCAGAAGCAGCTAGGTCATCACATTAAAGTTGTGAATATAGGCTTAGAGGATCTGGATGCAGTCAACTTCCTCTTTCAACGATATCGTTCCCGCTTCGAGGGTGCCGTAATCTACGATCCCGAGGTGCCCGACACCATCAACTTAGCCACAATGCTTGCTGGATTGGAGAATCGCGTAATTTTAGCTCCTGAGCAGCTTGGTCTGCCAGGGATACCAACCTTTGATAATATAACTGATCTTCGAGTTCTTGTGGAGGAACAAGGGTGGGATACATCAGAGGATGGAAAATATAGGCTCTACCAATGGGTTTATGACAACCTTTGGCCTTACCTTGAGCACAGAATCATCGGGTTAATCAGTCCAGGACCTCCGACTTCTCGCGTGATACGAGGTGAATCACCCAATGAATACTTTCCCTTGGGAATGGCTGCGCGCGACTACATAGTCGCCCTTCGCCTATCCGCATTATGGCTCTCTCCACTCGATGAACCTCAAAAAAGCCTTTTCGCAAAGTACATGGATGATGCCCCGTCTCCAATCCCAGTTTTTGGGTTTTTTGCTGATTACGAGCGAGACACCGTATCTCTTGTATCTGAACATGGTAACTGGGTTCCTGTAATCACCAATCCCAATTCTCCGCTTTCCTGCGGAAGCTTGACTATTTTATCGGGTGTGAGGCTGGAAATAGAACCTTATCAATCGGAGATTGACATTGACCGTGTGTTTGCCACTCTGAGTGAGAAAAACGTGCTTACAATCTGGTGTTCCGATGGTGACTCTATTCAGGTTGACATGGATGTTTACTACCGTTTAACGGATGCAATCCCAAACATTTGGGATGCATGGGGCGGATGGGAAGACCATCTCTACAGCATTACAACCAATCCAACATTAATGGATATTGCACCAGTAGTTTGGAACTACTACACCCAGAACCGATCAGCAAACTGCGATTTGACTTGCGGGGTTGCAGGTGTAGGATACATGCAGCCTCCGCTTATGAATGACACTCAACTCCAAGCTTACTTGGCCTATGCTGCAAGATACTTGAACGATTCAGGGATTCGAACAATCTGGGTGGACGACTACCATGGCTTTTTCGATGGAGATATCGGCGGCAGCTACTATGAAGCATTAGGAAACGGTTATCTCGGAACCTTTATAGGTGCAAACAGTCTGGCAAGCTGGGGACTAAACTGTTACTATCCAGGCGTTCCGACGCCAGCGGTGTTTCCCTCCTACATCGTGGATGATGATGGCTCGAACAAGGAGTGGATCCTCCAGAACATTCAATCTCTTAAACCCGGAGAAGTATTTATTGATCTTACGGCACCAGTTGGGTCATTACCTCCTATCCCATCTTATCCGTGGCATAAAGGAGAAGTCGTAGAAGATGCGGACGCGCTCGGGAACAAAGCTCTCCTCTTTTCCCCAGACTCTTCGGAGACAGAGGTTATTTGGGGACCCTTTGCAGAGATGGCTCCGGGCAATTATACCCTCACCTTGAGGCTGAAAGTTCCAAATAACGAGACCAGCGAACCAATTGGCAAAATGAGCATAAGCTATCGAACACCACCCAGTTATATAGGACTCACTGTCGTTGAGCAAACATATTTTGCACCTAACGACTTCGAAAGCGCGGGCCAATATCAGAATCTAACCATCCCCTTCAGTCTAGATCAGTTAGCTTTTGGCGTCGAGTTTGTCCTTCACTATTATGGAGGAACGAATCCACCTCCTGGGAGCTGGTCCTCTGAGAATTTATACGTTGACTACATTCTAGCGACTAGACAAGAAAGCGTTCGGCTCCCAGTCTGCGTTGCTGTCGGAGTTTCTGCCTGGTTTGAGAAGTGGGCAGTATTACTAGCGCAAGAGTTTGAGCAAGCTGGTGGTCTTGTCCTGCATCCTGATGAATTCATGGCGGTGCTTAATCCAGAAT
Source organism: archaeon (assembly GCA_016550415.1). The sequence goes on from JABXGU010000349.1 coordinate 3,039, forward strand.
TTATGATAGAATTGGCTACACCAATTTTAGGTTCAGAACATCCTGCATTGGATGAGGCAAGGCAACAACTGGACGTTGGCGATTACATGACGAGCCTTTTGGTAGTGAGAGAAGCCTTGCGAATATTGCCCCAACATACTTATCCTTTGCAATTCGAAGAAAAGGGCACCACTTACACTGCTTCCATCCAAGCTAACACTTGGATTTCACCTCTCGAATACGATGAGGCTCGAAAACTAATCAGGTTTAGCACCCATGGTCCCCCAGAGGAAGATGTGCAAGCATCTGTGACAATTCCAAATATACTCCAAGATGGGCTTAACATTACCCAAATAGACGACCAACCCCATCCTTTTACAAGCTCACAGAACGATACGGACACTACTCTCAATTTTCAATTCGATCAAGGGCCTCACGATGTGGAGATCCCACTACCTGCGCTCGCCCCACCAGATATAACCAACGTATCTCAGA
>JABXGU010000350.1 GCA_016550415.1 archaeon
CATATAGAGATTGGCAAGACACGAAAGTGGCCTAGTGCCCGAACATCAAGTTTGATCATCAATGATGTAGATGAAGCTAGTATCGACGCTCTAATGAAAACCGTGGTTGATAGTGTTGGACTCTATAGGCAATATTTGAACTTGAAAGCAAAATTGATGAATTTACCAAAATTAGCTAATTATGATATTGTAGCGCCACTCCCAAATATGCCAGAACGCAAGTTCACTTGGAAAGAAGCTCAAAAAATAGCTATTGATACATACAATGGATTTGATGGTGGGATTGCAGACATTGTCACTGAAATGTTCGATAAACGTCGAATTGACAGTGAAATCAGGAAGGGAAAACGATCTGGTGCATACTGTGCCTCATGGTATGCTGGGAAAACAGCTTTCATTCTGCAAAACTTCAATGGTCACCTAGGCGATATTTTCACTCTTGTTCATGAAAATGGGCATGCTGTCCACAGCACTTTGATGTCACAAGAACAGGATTTCCTCAATTTAGATATTGGTTTCTGTATAGCAGAATGTGGTAGTATGTTCGGAGAACTACTACTCGCAGACAAACTCATTGCAGAAGCTAAAACAAAGGAAGAAAAAATCGAGGTAATTGCTAAGATACTTGACGAATTTGGCATGGCAGTCTTCCAAGTATCGGCTCGTTACTTCTTCGAAATGGCTCTCTATGATGCTTTCGAACGTGGTAAATACCTAGATGGGGAAACCATCGCCAAATACTGGACAAAAGCCCGTGATGATATCTACGGTGACACCATTGACTGGCTTGATGAAATGAAATGGGAATGGACAATGAAGGTGCACTATTATCGTCCAGATATCCGCTTATACAATTATCCATACGTTTATGCTAATCTGTTCGTATTCGCGTTGTATCGGCTGTATAAAGAACAGGGTCAAGAGTTTGTACCCAAACTAAAGCGTCTTCTGTCTGCAGGCAGTTCAGAATCTCCACGAACACTGGCTTCAGAACTGGGCTTTGACATTTCTAAGCCAGAGTTCTGGGCATTAGGAATGAAACAAGCAGAAGAATTCATCAATGAACTCGAATCACTGGTCAAATAATCTCGACTGTATCGGTTTTTCTTGTAGTTAATACGAAAAATGATTGTGAGAACTCCACGTTTCCTAGGAGTTCCCATAGTAAGTCATCTTAATCGCTGTTACCATGTCCACAATTTGGACAAAATTCAGCTCCTTGGGGGAGTGAGGCGCCACAGTAAGAACAGAAGCCTGTTGTGATGGTGCCGGGTGGAGTGGTTTGTGGTTGTGTACTAGTTGGTTTCCCGTATGGGCTATAGGCAGTTTCTGCCTGCCAACTGTGTAATTGGCGGCGTCTCCGAGAATATGCTCGCCATATGAAGTATACAATTATGATGATAACAGCGATAGCTCCAAGTAGTATTGCGATCGTGACTACATCGATTAGGAGGCTTGGGGTAACTGTAAGGCTGAAGGCACCGACTCCGAATGTGATGCCAGTTCCTATGTAGGAGTATGCTACAATATAGTAGGTTTCGCCAGCTATGAAGTTGTATTGGATTGTCTCACTTGAATAGATGCTTTCAGAGCTATCAAGTTCGTATCCATCTTCATCGTAAAGGTAGAGGTCGAAGTCTTCATCATACTCTTGCATTGCATCCAATCTTACATTGTAGTTATTGGAGGTTAAAGGTGTGAAACGGAAATACACTGTATCGCCTTCGCCCTCTAGATAGCCATAATGGATTTCGCTATCTGTAATAGTTATACTGTTTGAGCTGGTTTCAGCTTCTGCCAAGAACGCGGTCATGAATGCTTCATAGTCTGTGTCAGTGAGAAGATCAAGAGGGACTGAGCTATGAGTGCTAAATGCAATTCCCAATCCAGTCGCATCTGGTACTCCTAGAAGATGTTGCTCAGAGAATACGGCAGCCTGAGCCTTAATTGAAAGGTTTTGGGCAAGACCTGCAATGGTCGGGTCCAAGATTAGTAGACTAACTTCAGTAGCAAAATCACCCAGATCCATGAAGTCTGGCCATCCAAAACTTTGAGTTAATCCTCGAGCATGACAGATCGCTTCATAGTATGTGCGTAAGGTGTTTGTGGGAAGAAGGGCTTCTGAAAAGTTGTCAAGGGCAATGGCGACCGCTTTAACCTTCGAAGCCTGTATCGCAGAGAGAGTAATATACTCATCATCAGGGGGATAATAGATACCTCCAAAACTATAGGCTCCAATATAGCTTGAAACAATGTTACTAGCTAAATTCGCTGGTGTGGTTCCTGGGGTGTCAACTAAATCCTGCAGGAAGTTTTCATAGGGATATCCATACCATGGAACATTATCCTCTGAGAAGACTATGTAATTCACATAATCCCCTATCTCATAAGCAATTTCTAATTGCCCCATCAAGCAAGCATCAAAGGCAACTACCTCAATCGGTTGGATGGAACCACTACTCAAAGCAGTTGCCAATTCATTAGGATAAAGTGGGTCTTGACTGCTAGTGTAATCATAGCAAACACCGTAGAAACCTCCACCATGATCCCATAAAACTAGTAGGTAATTATCAGCGGGTGCATATGTTTGCCCGAAGACAATGAAGTTGATGAGTGTGGTAGAACTTCCCATATTGGGTTCTGTCGGTAATGGTGTGCTGAGCTCAACTTGGTTAATGCTATTAGGGTTGTTATCTTTTGTAAGGTTGTAACATTTAGCTCCTGTGAAGGGAGCTCCGCCGCTAAGATCCCAGAAATCTACATAGACAATGATGTTAACTTCAGCTGTTCCTCCCACTGTTTCCATAGTGTTGAGGTCGTCAAAGGCTGCCTCTTCAAGGTCGTTGTCGCCATCAAGGTAGACAAGTACTGTCCATGAACGGGGATGTAAAGGTGTTTTATCTTGATTGGACTGTCCATCAATAATGGAAAGTGGGAGTATCTCTTCAGAAGGGTTCCATGACAGCACACTTGGCTTCTCAGTTGCAGGTCCGGTTTTCCAGTAATTCAATGAGTTATTTTGGTTCGAATTGAATGCATAGCCTAATACCAAACCCATTGATGCCATCGGTTCGATGAGGGTGGTGAAAAGCAGAATAAGTAAAACTAAACGAACTGGCATCATCGAGAAATTCCTCTCATTATTGATTGATAATAGGTCTCCCCAATAAAGTTATTCACTTTTCTATAACTTGTGACACTAGAATCTAAGACTCTAGACAGAGTGTTAATCTTTAAAAGCGGCTTACTTGTGAATTCCCCCTTGCATCATTAGCTGGAGAAGAATTAGAGTTGACACCCGACCAACCTGCACCAAGAGAAAACCTTGGTAAAATCCATTTTGTTGAGCTGCTCACTGTCGACATCGATGGGCAGCCAAAAGGTATGACAGTCCCAATAAGTCCTGTTGAGTCAATTGAACCCCTAAGAGCAGGAAAAGTTGCTGTACCCCGCTGTGGTATCGATGGATCTTCAGTTAAGGGTCTAGCGGTTGTGAGTGACTCGGATCTCAGGCTCATCCCAGATATCTCTACTATCCATGAAGTACCTGGCAGTTCACCGCGTCGTGCCTTTGCATTCGCAGATGTTCATCAACGCGGTCTGAATGGGACTCTCCAACCTCATCCGCTTGCATCACGTAATATACTCAAACGAGTTGTCCAAAAAATATCCAGTCAAAACATGAAGGTACGAGTCAAGCTAGAGCCCGAATTCTATTATCTTACGAAAACCGGTGAACCATTAGACAAGGCTGGCTATGCAGATCTCATTCCCTACAATCAGGGAACGGATTTACTTTTGGAGACAACACTTGACCTTCGGGCTGCAGGCATTGAAGCTAAATGGCTTCACTCTGAACATGGAGAAGGACAACAGGAAATAGAATTGGACTTTACAGATGCAAGTATTGCTGCAGATAATTTTACGCTCTTCAAAATCTTAATTCGCCACCGCGCAGCTTTGCATGGTGTTGACGTATCTTTTATGCCAAAGCCTTTCTCCAATCAAGCAGGAAGCGGACTCCATTGTCATCTGCAACTCTGGCAAGGAGAAAAGAATGTATTAGGCACAAAAGAAGGGGTACTCTCAGAAATTGGTTGTCAATTCCTGTCTGGTCTCATGAAACATGCACCTGCAATCACAGCTGTCGCCAATCCCACTATTAATTCCTACAAACGTCTTATACCTGGTTTTGAAGCACCTGTGTATATCGTTTGGGGATACCGAAATCGTTCAGCTCTTATCCGTGTTCCACTTTTCACTCAATCAGAAAGTGCGGCTATTGAGTTTCGCTCACCAGACCCTCTAGCTAATCCCTATCTATTACTAGCATCACTTATTGGTGCAG
>JABXGU010000351.1 GCA_016550415.1 archaeon
CGTCCAACATAAATCCCTTGATTGGCAAATTGCACGTGATTTTATTGGCGGCTGTGGATATGCTGCTCGTCTTCTCTATAATAGATTGAATTTAGAAAATCTTGATCCATTTCATCCCCAAAATGAAATGGCCATCTTCACAGGACCACTAACGGCAACCGGTGCTCCATGTACTGGTCGCCATGCAATATGTACCAAATCTGCTCTTACTGGAATATGGGGTGAATCCACAGGTGGTGGATACTTTGGAGCAGAACTCCGATTTGCTGGGCTTGATGGCATTCTCATCACTGGAGCATCAAGAGAACCTGTCTATCTCGAAATCCACGATGAAATTAGTAAAATAAGACCTGCTGACCACCTGTGGGGGAAAGGCACCTTTGAAACAGAAGAGATTATCAAAAGAGATGCTGGCGATCAGAAACTACGAGTTCTGTCCATTGGGCTTGCTGGTGAAAAGCTTGTTCGCTTCGCTGCTGTTATGAATGATGCAGGTCGAGCCAGTGCTCGTGCTGGAGCTGGAGCAGTATTTGGTGCCAAGAAACTGAAGGCTATCGCTGTCCGCGGAACAACAAAGCCCGCTGTTGCTAATCCTGAACAATTCAAAGAACAGGTCAAGTTAGCCTTTCAACAAGTAGAAGGATTAAAGCCTATCTTGGGAGAGAATGGGACAGTTTATGCCATTGACCTTTTGATGAACCTGTTCAATGATATGCCTGTCCGCTTCTTCACAGAGCCCTCTATGTCTGTGGAAAAAATCAATGCAAAGGCGTTCCAGACAATCCGTTCTGGAAAATTCAGTTGCCATTTATGCCCGATTGGCTGTGGTCCAATTATCACATTGGAAACCGATTCTGTTCATCTAAAGAATGTGGCAGGACCTGAATATGAGACAGTTGCAGCTCTGGGAACACTATGCCAAGTAGATGATTTACAACTCCTCTGCCAAGCCAATCATCTATGCAACATATACGGGATAGACACTATATCTTGCGGCAATATAATCGCCTTCGCCTTTGCAATGAACGAGTTGGGTAAGATCCCTGATAACCTTAAGGGATCACTTTCCTTGGAATTTGGCAATGGTAAGACGATGATTCAACTAATAGAGATGATTACGCAGCGGAAGGGTTTGGGTGACCTTCTTGCGGAAGGTTCTCGACGTGCATCGGAATATCTTGATGTTCCACAGATGGCTTTGCATGTGAAGGGTCTTGAAGTTCCTATGCATGACCCTCGGGCTTTCTTTGGATTTGCAGCCACTTATGCAACTTCACCCATCGGTGCTCATCACATGCAAGGTGATATCTGCACTGTAAATATGGGTATTAGTTACCCGGAGTTCGACATTGAACCTCTTGACCGTCACACGGATGAAGGTAAGGGTATCCAAGTAGCAAAATTTCAAAGTTGGAGAACAATCTTCAATTCACTTGTTCTGTGTCAATTAACGATGCTGGAGCCAAATCTAGTGGCCGCCCTTTATACTGAGGCAACTGGACAACAAATTGATCCAAGTCATCTTCTAGAAATTGGGCACAGGACAATGACAATCAAACGTGCATTCAATATTCGTTGCGGCATCACAGCCAAAGATGACGCTCTACCACCAAGCCTAATGAAGGCATTTGCAACTGGAACCAATGCAGGAAAAGCACCCGATCTCGCTAAGCAATTAGATGATTACTATCAGTATAGACAATGGGACCCAGTCACTGGCAAACCCACACGCAAATGCTTAGAATCTATGGGTCTGTCTGATGTTGTCAATCGCCTTTGGCAATGAAATTATTAAACAGGCAGAATCCTTTAATCAGTAATTTCTCCGAGCAGCATATCGCACCACTATGTGAGGTTATGGTCGATGGCGCCAAAAAGCGATAAACAAGACAAATCAGAGAAGGAAACTGCTTCACCAAAACCCTGGGATATTTCTCCTCCGCAAATGCCTGAACAAGACCCCAAAGAACGTATTCACAATTTCAACGAGGTCAACTTAGGCTATTCTGAAAAACAAGTTATCCAAGAAGCGGGACGTTGCATGGCATGTAAGCGACCCACATGTAGAGAATGTTGCCCAGTGGAAATTGACATCCCTCGTTTTCTTGAAGCAGTTAGAAAGAAGGACTTCCGAGCTGGTATTGCAATAATAAAAGAGAAGAATAGTTTACCTGCTATCTGTGGTCGCGTTTGTCCTCAAGAAGTCCAATGCCAGAAGGGATGCATCCTCTCCAAGAAAGGGCATCCCATTGAAATCGGTCGTATCGAACGTTTCCTCGCCGATTGGGAACGCGAGCATGGCATAAAATTACCATCACTGCCCAAATCAACGGGGCGAAGTGTCGCTATTATAGGTAGTGGACCTGCTGGGCTCACAGCAGCAGGTGACCTTGCACTACTCGGCCACAAAGTCACTGTCTTTGAGAGCCTCCACGAACCTGGCGGTGTGCTTGTCTACGGAATTCCTGAATTCCGATTACCCAAAGCCATTGTCAAAGCTGAGGTTGAATACCTTAGTAAGCTTGGTGTGAAATTCTATCTCAACGCATTCATCGGGCAACTATATTCACTTCAGGATTTATTCAAGCAAGGGTATCATGCAATTCTCCTTGCTACTGGTGCTGGGCTTCCCAGTTTTCTTAACATTCCAGGCGTTAACCTAGTAGGTACTTATAGTAGTAATGAATTCCTCACTCGGGTCAACCTTATGCGTGCCTATCAATTCCCCGAATATGACACGCCAATAATGAAGGGAAGCACAGTCGCTGTCATTGGTGGCGGTAACGCAGCAATGGATAGCGCCCGAACATCACTCCGCCTTGGTGCTAAGAAAGTACTCGTTGCTTATAGACGCTCGGAAAACGAGATGCCTGTCCGCCAGGAAGAATATCATCATGCAAAGCTCGAAGGCGTCCAGTTCCAATTCCTTTCTCAGCCAGTGGAAATCCTCGGTGAGCAAGGTCATGTTGTGGGTATGAAGTGCATCCGCATGGAACTTGGTGAACCAGATGAAAGCGGGCGGCGTCGCCCCCGACCTGTTCCAGGTTCAGAATACGACTTCCCTACCGATACAATCATCTTTGCCATTGGCGCAGCTGCAAATCCTTCTGTGCCAAAATGTACGCCAGAACTTAAGGTGGACCAATGGGGTGATGTTTGTGTCGATTCTGAAACACTGGAAACATCTATTCCTCATGTTTGGGCTGCAGGTGACATAACGGGCGGGGAGGGTACTGTCATTAGTGCTGCTGGCGAGGGCAAGCGGGCTGCACGTAATATTCACTCCTACCTAAGCAATCGTTAAAACCACTGTTGTTCGCTGTGGCTTTTGACCAATAGCTAGCTTTATCTTAACAGCTATCTGGGTCGAAAAATATTTATTATATCATTTAGGCATGCTAAACTCAACCAAAATAAGGTATGCTGCTTAATTTGTAGCTCAATAAGGGTGATACCAATGATTATGCAAACAAAGATCGATGCTGGTAATGGCTCATCTTCATCAACCAGTATCCTAGGAGATGGAGACGATGGCGACGGCAACCGGTGGGTCCAGAGAATTTGCACTGATTGGGCGAATCTACCGCGAAGCGATGCCTATCCTGCTCCTAACATCCTTAGCGGAGCTTATGGCGGGCTCCTTACTCATTAGGGTCGAAGAATCTGTAGCGACTCTTATTGGTTTTTTCACCCTAGTTCCTGGGCTCATGGAATTGCGGGGTAACATATCAAGCAGTTTAGCTCAGCGACTTGGATCTGCCACTCATCTAGGAACAATTTCTTGGAAACAAGGATTAAACGAGCCTCTGAAAGCTAACATCAAATCCTCATTTATTCTTGTTTCAATCATGTCATTCTTTCTAGGAATTGGTGCCTATAGCGTGTCTTATTTCGCATTAATGTTAACAATTGGACAACTTGGTCAATTACGGTCTCCCTTGTTTTTTGTTTCAATTTCCATGATGACTGCTATCCTTGCCAGCGCAATTCAAGTGACAATAACTGTGCTTGTTTCTCTGCTAGCCCATGCCAGGGGGTTTGACCCTGATAATATCACAATCCCAATCGTCGCCACAATCGGTGACATCATCACTGTCGTCTGTCTTCTTACATCAATTTGGATTATTATTCCACTCCCAATATAGCGAGGTTATCAAAATGAAAACATACACTGTTAACAAAATTGTTCATGAAAGTCTTCCGGTACTTTTCATAGTTCTAATATTCAGCCTAAGCACTGGGCATATAATGGATACTCGGCTTGCAATGGTCTTTCCCTATTTCCCATTTATTCTCCTTATTATCCCCGCATTCATTAATATCGCTGGTGACCTCTCTGCCGTTGCTGGTGCCCATATTACCAGTCATCTTTACACTGGTGAACTTGACGAACGATTCCGTCCCTACTCTCTTCTTCTAGCCAACCTAGCAGCAATATTCCTCGTTGCTATTACTGTCTATGCTTTCCTCGGTGTATGCGTAATAGGTCTAAATTATGTAATATTTCCAGCATTTTTTGGATCTCCTACAACTTCTTCACCTATCTACATTGGTCCAATTTTCCTAGCTATTTTGTTATCAGGAGTAATGGCTACAATCTGCACAAGTTTCATCGGATTAGTTGGAGCACGAATCGTTTATCATTCTGGACGTGACCCTGACAGCATAACTCCTCCCTTCACAACAACTATCGGAGACTTCCTAGGCACTCTATTTGTCACAATTGCACTATTATCTATCATTTGAGGTTCCTAATGAAAAAAAGAGGGAGAGTGGAAGCAGCAGACTAAGCTCTCTTCCACCCTGGTGCACGTTTGAAGATGTAGATATGGATCAGCATAAACCAGAGTAACCACAGCAACCATGTGAGAACGTTATAGAAGGGGGGAATTTCTCCTAAAAGGACAGGTGCTATGAAAAAGTATATCCAAAGCGACAAGTAGCCAAGGACAAAAACGATGACAGTTCGAAGGACTAAGTTGATTGGTGTGCTGAATTTTCGTGGCCAATTTTCAAAGTATTGACTCCAAATTACAATCATTGTGGTTATGAAGACTGCAATCCAGGTAGAGAAGGCGTACTGCGCAGCACCAGTATATCCCATGAGTCCGATAATTGGAGGCATGACGAAGAAGGCCACAATGCCTCCGAGAAGTCCACACCCAATCAGTGCGCCAAGACCTATCCACGGTTGCTTCTTCAGAGCTGTCCATGGTTTGTACTCCCATGACATTAGGGTTAGCATTCCAAAGGTGATAATCCACTGGGTGAATGCAAGTGAAGTGTATGCCCCTGAATTGTCACTAGACCAGAAGGGCAATGCTGTCCAGATAGTCCAATCAACCGTTGTTGCAGTCGGTGGGAGTGCTGTTGCGATTTGGAAGGGCCAGAAAAGGAAGAGCCAAGTTGCCATCGTTATGAGGGCACCCATCAGGAAAACAGCAAATCCTCGTTTAGGCTGCTTCAATTCGGTAAAGGGCCAGTACATTCCACCCGCTGCCCAAATTGTAGCAAAGGAGAAACCACAAGCTAGAATACTTCCTATGGCACTGGATGAGAGGAATAGCGCCAAGAGTGGATTACTTGCATATGTTGAGATATTCATTAGTGCGAATGGGCTAAACATGGGAATCATGTAGGGTCCAACGATGAACCAGAAGATAGCAAAAACGATAGCAACGATAACAATGTTGGTTATTGTGCCTGCTATTGCTTGACCAAGGAAGCTTTTGATTCGGTTGTAGGGGTAGTGGTCATACCATATCTGGGAAACTACTACAAGGATACCCCAACCAGCAATGGCTGAGCCAATGTAGATCCACCACTTGAAAAATGAGAAACGCCAGTCAACGAATGCATACCAGAAAATCAATGCGAAAACGAAGACCACTAGGAAATTGATGAGTCCTGAGACGATCCAGTGCCAGCGACGCTCCATTAGCACTGGTCGCCACATTTGTTCCATTTCTTCAGACATTTTCCCAAACCTCTGTTCAAAGGATTGGTGTCTGTAAAGATGCATACTACTTGTATATAAGAATCAATTTTTGATAAAAAACAAGGAATAATTGCGCATTACCCTGAATAATAAAGGTTATTCCAATAATAGAACAATAATCATCTAGACTCCTTGATAATATGAAAATTCCTTTAGAGAGGAACAAATTCCATGCCAGAAATTCAAGTAAGTAAGGAAATAACTCTTCATTTTGAAGAACATGGGAAGGGCTTTCCCCTGCTTCTAATCCATGGACTACTCAGCGACCTAACTTCATGGAAATATCAAATCGCCCCTTTCTCAAAACGATACCATGTTATTGCTATTGACCTTAAGGGACATGGTCGTTCCTCAAAACCAACAAAGGAATACCGTGTAGCTTCCCATGCTGACGATTTGTACATAATGCTTCAAGACTTGGATCTAAATCAGGTCCACCTCTGTGGGCTATCAATGGGCGGAATGGTGGCTGAAGTATTTGCACTGAAATATCCCTCTATGGTTCGTGGACTGGTTCTTGCAGACTCTGCAGCAATGATTGCAGACCAATATGTTAGCGAACGAATAACACTCATTGGAGACCACGATATGAACTGGTTTGCTGATTGGGGTGTGAAGAAAATTCTACGCCTTGCCACCCCAGAGGCTGTTGAGCATGTCAGAGAAATGATACGGCGTGTGAATCGCAAGGACTACCGACTTGCAGTTATATCAACAGCTGGTTTCAACATCGCAAAACAAATCTCAGCAATACAAAAACCCACCTTGATAATTGTAGGTGAAAAGGATGAAACTACTCCACTCTGGCATGCTGAACAACTCAAAAGCTGGATACCAGGTTCCCGCCTTGTCGTTATGAAGGGCGCCTCACACATGACCCCCGTTGAAAATCCCGAAGAATTTAACAAATTAGTTTTAGACTTTCTTGCTGAAGTGGATGCAACCATCGGATCTAAAGGATAATCAGAATACCATTTCACACG
>JABXGU010000352.1 GCA_016550415.1 archaeon
CAACCGCTTAGCTTTCTCAACAGCTGTTTCTCGACCACTTTTCTCACAAACAACCGTCTCCATGCTAGGAACTACTAGATGAGCCTTGCCATCAGGCATTTCCCAGATCTCAAACCCACCATCACGCCAAACCAATTTAGGCTTCTCGTTCATTTCAACACCCAAATACCGCTATAAGAACAATGAAAATCGCTGTCCCAAATCCCCATCCTGCCACTAGCCCAATCAAGAAATCACTCCTATCTTTCATTTTCGACCTCTTTTCTTGTTCTGCCTTTCACGCTTCTTTATCTTCCGAAACTGGTTATGCTCCTTCTTAGTTGGATTCTGTTTCCTACGCAAAGTATGTAACTTCATCCTTAGCCTCGAAATAATCGTCAATTAAAGCCTCCTCCATAGAAACCCAATGTTGTTCACAGTAACTCTTCTCCCCATTTTTGCTGTGAAGTGATCAAGAATCTTCTGACCTAACTCTTCAGCGGTCTCAGCTTCAAACCTAGTTCCACACATTGGACACCAATCACGCCACACGTTCCTATTCCTCCGTAACATAATATCTTCCCTCTGCTAACTCTTCGAGTGCCTTATCCAGTTCAAAACCATTATACACGCACTCCGCATACCTATCACGCTTATTCGCCATAACTTTCCATTCTTTAGCCGTTAAATCCCACACAAGCCATCGTGAACCATTCTTTAGAGCAGCTTCTCCATGCTTTTTAAGATAATCTTCAATCACTATCTTCTCCCTCATTGAAATCTTCATAATACTCCTCCCATTTTTCGACCTCAGCCAGACCACCACAATTCAAGTAATGTTTGATATGTTCAGGATTACCATCTAACGTATGAGCACCACAAGCATTACAAGAAACAATGCCCATTTCCTCATCTACAACCGTGTATAACTCAGCCATTAATTTCTATTCCTTGCAATTTTAGCTTCAGTAACAACACTCTTTAATACCTCTACCACTTGTTCCGCTACCTCTACGGGAATTTCAGCTACAGCTTGCTCCACACCATTGTTTTCTACACAATTAATTCCAATCTTAATTCGACCACATTGATCACAAACCATCACCAAAACTTCCTGAATACCAGTAGACTCAACCGCTCTAACCACACGCAATCCCGAATCCTTCCTAACAATTTCACTAATTGTGAGTGTCCACACTGGAACAAAAGGCTTAGTTTTCTCTAAAACACCCTTTAGCTCCTCATCTTCAACCTTAACCGATAACATTACTTTCTTCATAGCCTAACTCCCTCCTGAAGTTGCTCTTCAATGTCAGTTATTGCCTCATTCATTTCAGAAGCAGGAATAAAGAGCCTATCATACTTTCCGCCCATTCCAGCGCAAGCCGACCATCCCTTTTCTCTTACGCTTCGATTCGTATTAGGATTAAACTCAAAGCTTTCGTGTCCAGTAATTCCTCCCCGTTCAATATAGAACCAGAGCCTGAAAAACGCTCCAAGCTTGATGTAATACTTAACTTGAACTTCCTTATCCTTTCCTGTAAAACAATCGGTTCGAATACCAGTGATCAGCTTTCTACCCGAAACCCGCATGTTCATCCGCAACTCGGTCATTTTAACCTCCTGTTACCAATCCTATAACCGCAATCGCAGCAGCAATCACTCCAAGGATACAAGCCAACTCAAACATCCGCCACTGAAACTTAGTCATTTTTCAACCTCGCAACTAGAAAAACAATCAAGAGAAGCCGACCCAAATTCACCTTTATCATCTATAAACACCACTCTAGCATTTCCTACGAACCCAACCACAATTACTAACTGAGCCTTTTCTTCGTCATGCCCAATAACCGTTCCGTGATCGTCAAACTTCCAAGGCTTGTAAATCGCTCTAATCATCGCCAACCTCCCTAAGCAGCTTCCATCTAATTCCCTCAAATAGAAAGAACTTTAATTTGTTTGCTGCTTCTCGTAGGGTGTTCGCTGGTAGGTAACCGACGCAAACACTGCCTGACCGAACCCGAACAGACCGTCGAGACACCACCACTCGGTAATCAACACCATCCTTGGTCTCTAACTTAAACACTGGATACTTATTCATTGCTGACCTCCTCCTGCTTGCCTTACGACTTCTGCCAATTTATCCCGCAACCGTGCTGCTTCATTACGAGTTTTCTTAATCAAATCAATCTTTTCTTTATCCGACTCCGCATCCTCCAACTCTACCCCAAACCTCGCTATGGAATGACACAACTCAATTGCCGATTCTGGAACTTGAATACGTTTAACCATATTCATCCTCCTTCCTCTTCTCTACTTCCATTAAAACACAGGAAGCCATATTCTGTCAAGAGAGATCTGGCTATAGTATTCTATTAGATATCCCTAGTCAC
>JABXGU010000353.1 GCA_016550415.1 archaeon
AGAGCAGCAAGCAAATCTTGAAGAAGAAACATCTGGCATTTACAATACAACTTCAGAATTATATGAGAAAACTCGGAATGACCTTATTGCTAGGTTGTCTCAGAATACTGAGAGGGCACACCAAGCTTTGGAAAAGGAGTTTAGTAAAGTCACTACTAGACTTGAGGAAATTGTAAGTCAAGACAATACAAGGAGTGAAGCACGTCGAGATGAACAAAAGGTTGCTTTGACAAAGATAATCACTGACGCAACAGCAATGGTCACAGAAAGCCTGAGTAGTATTGATTCGACAATAAATACTACTCTCAATCAAACAGTGCAAACAATCACGACAACACAAGGGAATATTCAAGATGAGATTGGAAAAGTCCTAGCTACTACAACACAATCGATTGATTCAGAAACAGAAAAAATGAAAGTCGGTATCGAACAAGGAGCCAATAAATCCCTACAAATCTTTAGTCAAGAACTTGAACTTGCTAAAAGTCGTCTCAGCCGATCAACCCAAGATGTCATCAGTCGTACGATTGAAACATTGAATGTAATTGGCAAAAGTACTAGCACTGAAATCCAGCAAAAAGTGGAAACCATCTTGGAAAGCATCAGGCAATTTGCCATAACAGTGGAGGATCAACTAGTCACAGAAGCAAAACAAGTTGGAAATCGTCTTAGCCGAAGCCTCGGAAAGAAGAGACGTTCATTGATTAAAGAAACACAAATCCTCGCAAAAGATGTTACGAAAACATTAACAAAAACAGAGGAAAACTCCATTGCAGCAATAAGTACATTTGCTGAAAAAACTGAGCCAACATTGAAACACATCGCAACTAACGCAGGAAAGGCAAAAGATATTCTTCTGGGGCTCTGGAATGCTTTAGTCGGAATCCAAGTTTCTGAAGCAGAACGAACATGGCATATTGTAACCCGTGAGAGTGTACAAAATCATTTGAAGGATATGATCCACCGAGTCAAAGACAACATCACACTTGTCTATCCTTCTTTAGATAATGTACCCATCGAGGATCTGAAACAAATCGAAAAAGACAGACGAATACACCTAGTTACCACAGTAGACAATGAGAAACACAAAACTACGATTCAGAGTCTCCTAAGGCGAGGTAATATTCGTATTTGGCACAGCCCTTCGATGAAATTCTACGCGGGTGTTCGTGACTGCGAGGAAATACTAATCGCACCCACTCATGGTGACCCCGAAGAAATAGTAGCAGTGGTTAGCGATCAAGAAAATTATGTGGCACTATTTACATATAATCTGGGTCCTCGTTGGATTTCAGCCTCCAAGGAAATCCGTCAAGGAGAAGCCTCGATTTCCTCTTAAGTTCGACCAACACGTTCCGTTTGCGCCTTTCGACGAAACTGCGAATCAAAAAGTTCTCGCACCCTTTGGATGGTATCAGCTTCCTCTGGGTGCTTATCATATCTGATACGCTTTATACGAGCAAAACGAAGAGCCATACCAGAAGGATAGGTAGGAGACCTCTGGATTTCATCATATTCAATTTCCACCACAATTTGCGGCTGAACAACAACTGTTCCCCTTCGTTGACCAATTTTCAGTTCTAGAAGACGTTTAGTAATTTCTTCAAATTCAGCGTCAGTAAGTCCTTTGAAAGTTTTTCCCAGCATATAGAATTCTCTTGTTTCAGGGTCCCATGCTGCAAGGTGATAATCCGAAAGCCACTTATGACGTCTACCAGATCCATATTCAGCAGCAATAACAACGAGATCAAGTGTTTCCATACTCTTCTTAATTTTAAGCCACGCTTTCCCCCGAACTCCTGGCTGGTACGGACTATTAAGACGTTTAGCCATTAGCCCTTCATGTCCATCACGAAGCGCAGACTCAAGGAATGTATTAGCACCTTCTGAGTCCGCTGTAATGAGCTGGTCAACCAAAGGAATGGCGCCAATAACCGAATTAAGTCTTTTACGGCGGGTTGTATATGGTTCATCAATTAGCACATCATTGTTAAGCATCAATAAATCAAAGAGAAAAAGAGTAACAGGGAGTTCTGCTACCATTGCGTCAATATTATGAACTCTTCTAAACCGACGCATAAGCTGCTGAAAAGGGAAGGGACGCCCATCTGGTCCGACTGCTAGAACTTCGCCTTCAAGAATACAACTGGTTGCATTCACTTCTCGTTCAATAAAATCTACAATATCAGGTAGACTGGTTGTGACATCGGTGAGCCGCCGACTAAAGATGTGAATCCTGGTCTTGTCTTTTCTTCGTTCCATATGTATTTGCACGCGCGCGCCATCTAATTTCGGTTCAAAAGCACATTTTCCATTATGTTGTTTTATTGCTTCAGAAACATCCTCTGCTTGGGCAGCCAACATGGGAAGAAGAGGAGTAAAAGGACGTAACTGAACTTCTTTTAGACCTTCAGCACCCTTCTCAACTGCTATCCTAGCTACTTCGCCAATATTTCCACGAAGCATATTTGCTCTTCTGACCAATCCTAAGGGGAGTTTAAAGATGCGAGCAATAGTACCTTCCAGCATACCTTCGCTAAACCCAATTCGCTGATCACCGAGTAGGATTTTAGTGATGTACTTAGCCTCCAATGGTTTTGCACGAGTGAAAAGCGACCTAAGTAACGCAGTTTTTCGGCGTCGGGCTCCAGACCCTTGGACATCTGCAATAGAAGCAAAGGTTTGATAGACCTCAAGTACTGTCATCGGAGTCGAAGTAAGAAGAGTTGCTTGTGACACTTGACCGGATTTTAGATATAACCGACGAACAACTTCGCCAGTATCACCTGTTTCGCGGAAAAATTTTGTGATATCAGTTGAGGAAGGATGGAGAAGTTCCTTCAAGAGACTAAATAATCCAGACCAACTCAGTGAAAGAGTACGCTCACTGGAACGAGGAAAAGGTTGACCAATAAGAAGAAGCGCTGCAGCCTCAACTTCTTCAGGTGCTAATTGGGCCAGAAAGGTCCCTGCCAAATCCATTTTTTTCAAGCGTTTTGGAGTGGCAACTATCTGTTCACAAAGTTCTGATAGTACTACAAACGGAGTAGATGTTCCCTTTGGCACCTGTGCAACCTCTATCTCAGGAATATTTGACACCCTAGAAGGTTTAAAAGCGTAAGTAGTAACATCGTTGATAACACTTTCTTTGAAGGGTAAATTTGATGAAGGTCAGCGAATTAACTCATGCATCACGCAGAGTCGACATAAAGCTACGAGTCCTCTCAATGGAGCCTCCTCGAGAGGTGCGTACTCGATATGGAAAAGCTCGTGTGACAACCGCTTTAGCGGGTGATGAGACGGGTACAATCAAACTATCACTCTGGAATGAAGACATTGATCGAATAATGGAAGACGTGATTGTCGAAATTAAGAATGGCTTTGTTAAAACTTTTCGTGGCGAATTGGAGCTATCTTCGGGTAAATACGGAGAGCTTGCCATTGTAGAAGACCCCGAGTTTCCCAATCGTGAAGATATCATGGGAAAGGAACAAACTGAAGATGAATGAGAAAGCCTATGAGCTTATCCTTGAAGATATGAATTATATTTGACATTGTAAAAAAGAAGACATTATAATGAGATGAGAATTTGATTATCGACTGGTTCTTTGCATGGCTACAAGCAGTTGATCTCTGGATTACAGGATTACTTAACATGATTATTGATTGGGTTCAGTTCTTAGGACCGATTGGCGTCTTTCTTGGCGTGATGATTGAGACCTTCATTGCACCTATTCCTTCACCAATTATCATGATGGGAGCAGGTTTCCTCCTTACACAGGGTCTACCCTTTCATCTTCAAATGATAGTCATTGTTGTTGATATTATGCTCGTAGGTGCCCTTGCTTCAACAATAGGCTCCTTCTTTGGTTATGGTATTGCATATCTAGGAGGGTATCCCATTATCGAAAGGTGGGGCAAGTACTTGGGTACCTCCATAGAAGAAATTGATTATATGCGTAAGCAGTTTGACAAGTCATCGCGTGATGAGGTTTACCTCTTCACAGCAAGAGCAATCCCCATTATCCCCCTATCTGTTGTTTCTATTGTTGCAGGTGCCATTCGGATGGATATAAAACGATTTACAATTGTAACCTTCCTTGGAACACTTCCCCGTTGTTTAGTCCTTGGTATAGTTGGCTGGATGGTTGGAG
>JABXGU010000354.1 GCA_016550415.1 archaeon
CTTTGGTTTTTGATGCAAGGGCTTGGAGCTGCTCAGTAGGGAACGGTCGAAAGATTCGGAGTCGGGCAGAACCTGCGGCAACTCCTTCATTTCGGAGTTCATCGACAGCAAGTTGGGCTTCTTCACCCATTGTACCAAGAGCGATGAAGATAACTTCAGCGTCATTACAATGGTAGGTGTCGATGAACCCACCATGATTTCGACCAAAGTGTTTTTCGAACTCGCGTTCAACTTTTGGTATCAGCTTTCTGGCTGCTTCGAACCCTTCATGGATTGAATAACTTAGTTCATAGTAATATTCTGGGGCTGCAATATTGCCTGATGCCATGGGGTCATTAATGTCTAATTTCCAATGTCCTGCTTCATAGGTTGGGAGAAAATCCGTAATTTCATTATGCTCATAGGCTTCAATAGACATGAAGGTGTGGCTTAGGATGTAGGCATCCATCGCTACCATTCCAGGGAGTACAACACTCGGGTCTTCACATAATCGGAATAACATAAGCACGGTGTCATAGACTTCTTGGTTATTTGCTGCATAAAACTGAATCCACCCTGTGTCGCGGGTAGACATGGTATCTGTATGATCCGTCCAAATATTCCATGGAGGACCTAATGAGCGGTTGATAACAGGCATAACAACAGGCAAACGTGCACGTCCTGCCCAGTGAAGCATTTCATGCATTAATGCTAGCCCGTGGGAGGAGGTTGCTGTGAAGGTTCTTAGACCTAATGCTGAAGCTCCAATGCAAGCTGCCATTGCACTGTGTTCAGATTCAACACGGATGTATTGTGAGCTGAGTTCTCCATTTTCCACAAATTCAGCTATCTTCTCTACCACGGTTGTTTGCGGAGTGATGGGATACGCAGCAATAACGGCAGGTTCAGCGGTTCGTGCAGCCCAAGCTGCTGCGTGATTCCCTGTAACTGACAATATTTTTGGCATAATTCCACCCTTGGATTTCTATTCTGTTTCTTGTTCCTCTGCTTCCGTTTCCCGTAGACGTGATATGGCATCAACAGGACAGTTTGTTTCACAAATCATACAGCCTTTGCAATATTCAAGATTAATTATGGGTTTGTTATCTTCGTCCATGGTAATTGCCGCATCAGGGCAAAATAACCAACAGAATTGGCAGCCTGTACATTTATTCCGATCAATTATTGGACGAAAAATGCGCCAATCACCTGTCCGTCCCATGGCTCCAGGTTCGGGATAGGTAATACAGGTTTTTCGTTCGCTTGGTGGTTTTCTTTCTAATGGTGTCATAATTAATCACTCAGCTTTACTTGGTCGTACGCTTGTTGGGCACCATTGATGTTTGTCTCGATTAGCTTCTCTGATAGGTTGGAGAGGCTTTTGCGAATTGCTTTCTTGACGCTTTCAATGGAAACCATATTTGTTGCACGGGCAACGGCTCCAAGCATAATTGTATTTACAACTGCAATTCCAGCGACTAAGATTCCTGCATCCAGCGCGATTTTGGTCGCGTCAACTGTTGACACGTTTGCTTTGACCTTCAATTCAAAGTCAGAAGGGTTTCTTGGAGAGTTTATTATAACAAACGTATTTTCATTAATTCCTTCTTGAACAATTGGAATTTCGAGGAGGGTTTCATCTAGAATTACTATTGCTTCTGGTTCATAGATGTAACTATGAATTCGGATTTGTTCATCTGCTATACGAGTGAAGGCCATTACTGGCGCACCGCGTCTCTCTGCTCCATAATGTGCAAAAGCTTGAAAGAACTTGCCTTCCATTCTGCTGGCATCGCCTAGTATTTTTGCACCAGTAACCGCTCCTTGACCACCTCGACCATGGAAACGGATTTCAAACAGCTTCATGTGAGTCCACTCAATGATGATAGTGTTACACAACAATACTTGGGTTAAAAAGGATTATGAACAGATAAGGCTCACACTAAAACAAGAAGAAGAAGAGTAAGAATCGAAGCAACCGTAAACGATGCTATACTAACACGTTTTGCAATATTGGATGAAACTGGAATAAGGCGGGTGAGTTTTTCAACTGTTCCTTCACCCATAACGAGAAGTGGGTCTGTTTCTCCGATATAGATTGAGACCGTTACAGGTTCCATTTTTGATTTAGCTTTTCTGGTCATGGCTGTTATTGCTTGGATAAGCCAATCATGAGGAATCCTTTCTCCTATCGAGCTGTACCCATTGTGAGCAGAAATGGCAGAAGTTTGATGGGTGTCTGTGGTCATTATGACGGCGGCATCCACCTGAGATGGCACAAGTGCTTTGACGAGTTTTTCTCGTAAACCTACCATCATGTTATTTCCGTCAATAAGCACATAAGCTACTTTTTGTCTCGCTGTCTCAATGACTATTACGGTTAGGCCTTCGGGTCCCATTCCATCTTTTTCCGAATATTCAGTAATCTTACGATGCACTACTCCAAGACTCGGTTGACTACGTGGAGTCTGAAGAGCTTCTGGGGTGGCAGCAATCGCGGCTTCAATCATTTCGTTCACGAGATTGGAGTCTTCGTAAACCGATTCTTTAAGTTCAGTCATACAATTGTGCGTGTCAACAACGATACAGTGTTTGACGAGCTTCTCTACTTGTTTTTTTATCAGGCGTCCTACAGGAAGGCTGATATCATCCATTTCGAGAGGTGAGCGAGTAATGGTGATAAACGCTGTGTCGTCGAAAATTTGGCAACTTGCTTTGATCGAGCCAGAAGAGGCGCGTACAAATTGTGAAACGGTTCCGACCTCTTCAGCTTGGCTATAAGCATTATCAATCATAGCCATTAAACGTTTGACTTCCTCATGCGAGACAAGATTCAGATCATGAGTCGCTGTACCGTGTGGAGCGCAGGCTATGGTATCTAGGGTGTTTCGTCCCCACTCGGCGATTTCACTTGGTAAGGCGCTGCTTCCTGTGTCTCTAAAGGGTCCTGGGTGTATTCCTATGATTATGTTCACAAGAAGCGGTTTGCCTTGTTGTGAATTAAAACGCATAATGGCAAGGGGAACTTGAGCTGTCTGGCCAATCTGACTAAGGCAAGTTTCCATTTTATCGGCTTTTCCTTCCATCCATACTTCTAAAAATCCTCTAAAAAGCTGGATGCCATCAA
>JABXGU010000355.1 GCA_016550415.1 archaeon
AAGTGGCGAAATCATAAGTGCATGCTTCCTGTGTGATTATCCCAATGGTAATCACCATAATCTCTATATTTTCTATAGTTATGAGCTTTTCGAGAAGGTCGTTAAGGATTTTTTCAACATTGAATCAATTATAATTCAACATCGTAAGCCCTATTGACATTTGATAACTCCCAAAAATGTCGGGGAGGGGCATGATGCCCCCACTTGATGAATATTGTGGAAGTTACTCTTCGTCCTCAAAGAGTTCCTTACTTGACTTGCGTGCCCGCTGCATACTCATAGCGGCATCTTCATCCGCAATAGGTGCCGCTTGGGCTACACCAACCACGGAGCGTTTGCTCATTTCTTCTTTTTGTCGTTCAGCCACTTTTTCGGCTTCCTCGATTTCTTCATCGAGAACCCTATCCGCCTTTTTGATGGCTTTGGCTAGAGCTGCGGGTGCTTGATTTTGGACTGCCCGATAGGCCTTTTGGGTCTCTTGTAAGATTTTCTTACTTTTTGCTACTTCACCACGATACTGTTCTTCACCTGCTCGCTGCACCGCGTAAGTAGCAGGAAGTTCAGCATCAAGGGTTTCAATGATAGGCTTTTCGTCATTGGTGACTTTGACACGTTTTGTCACGACACGCATGCGTTGGTTGCCTTCTTCATCCATGTAGGAAACTTGGACTTGGATGGGTACTTCTTTCTCTTTCACCTTTGCAGAAGGGCTGAGCCTTACGTAGACTTCGCGGTCTTCGGTTACTGATCCAATCCGAATGCCTCTCCGGAGGGAATCGGCTTCAGCGCCTCCTAATCCGCTCACTTCGGTGAGTTCCACCTCTTCAGGGGCAATGACACGCATCTTTACACCTCGTGCGACGATTTTTCCGCTGGAAGAGGAGCTCATTGCGTCAGCGAGTTCTTCAGCTTGGGCATAGTACATTGTGCCACCTGTTTGCATCGGCATGACTGCCAAGGCTTCCAGAGCCATAAAGGCGGAGGGATCTTTGATACCAACCACGTCGATGATGATGCTGGCGTTGGCGGCTTTAATGGCTATATCTTCGTAGAGTTGAGCACCTGTTGTTGAAGAACCTTCGAGAGCTCCAACTCCTTCGTTGGCAAGACCATCGGTGAGAAGAATGATACGTCCACCCCGGTCTTTCATTATAACGTAACCTGCGACCATCGCGGGGCCCAAGGCGGTCATATCGATATCTCGGAGTTTTTGGATGTTGGTAACCCATTTTTTCTTAGTCTTCTTCAAGGATTTCATTTCAACATCCTTCAGCTTTTTCTGCACGGCTTTGGTGATTTCTTCAACGCTGTAACGCATGTCACCATCGAGTGTGAAAATCTTCTTCATATTTTCGTCAAAGCAGTAAACATCACTATGGAAGGCGAGGAGCCCAAATGCTGTTTCAGGAGCATTAACGCTTAGGTCTGTTACCGTGCGAATCAATGACTCTTTCACTGCAGCAAGTTTTCCTCCACTCATGGAACCTGAAATATCAATCACCGCGAGTAAAGTATCTTCAGTGATGGGTTTCGCATGAGCAAGCTGCCCGAGTACAAATTCCGAGAGATCAGTACCAGGCATTAATTCCTCTGGGATGACATTTACAGTACCACAAAACTCGCACTGGAATGTCTTACCTTTTGTCGGAGACACTTTGATGATATCGGGATTTGTCAAAGCTCCACCACAGTTGCTACACATGATGGGGCGTGTGCCAATTTCTTTGACCTTTTCTTTCATATCAGCAAATGAGACTCGTCCAACCCAGGGCATATCCTTGAGGACCTTTCGGTCTTTGGGGAAATATTCTGAACTAGTTTTGAACATAATGCTCGAATCCCCGTAAGATTTCTGGTCTACGCTGATAGAAAAGCAAGTACAAAAG
>JABXGU010000356.1 GCA_016550415.1 archaeon
AAATTCACGGATGACTGCTGAAGCGTGGTCATCAACCACTTCCGGAGGATCCGCATTTGATTTGTAAATGTTATAGTCTCGCATCAATGTCAGTACACTCAATACGTGGATTTAAACAATATGTTTCTGGTATGCTAAAAAAGGTGATTGGTAAAACTAGAGCCATTTTTGGCGCCAAACCAATGCTTTTTTGTGGAATCGGTACTGATGCAGGCATATGGCGTGGGCTCCTCAGTTTGGAACTAGTGGCATTCGCGGCTCAGTCCCCGATGAGTTGAACCCTAACATTGCTTGGTATATCGGTCTTAGTGTTGCCACCTTCTTTAAGCGCCAGCCAATCCTTCTTGGTCATGACAATCGCACAAGTAGTCCACTCCTTGCTGAAGCAACAGCAAGTGGCTTAATGGCAGGAGGCTCGCAGGTTCTCTTTTGTGGGGAAGTAATAACACCTGCAATAAGTTTCTACACACGGCATCGCAATCTAGCAGGCGCAATAATAATTACAGGCAGCCACATTCCTGCTCACATGTCAGGAATTGAAGTTCTGGCAAGTGACGGTGCTCCCGTAGACCGTGCTAGTGAAGAAAAAATTGAGCAACTCATCGATGAGAACGCATCTTCACTTCCTTGGTGCCAACAGGGAAATTCTGTCTCCCTTTCGGATATTGGCCCGTTTTGGGTCAAAAATGTCATTCAACAGGTGAACGCTAAGCTCATTGGTAAACACAATTTTTGTGTTACAGTTGATGCGTGCAATGGATCTGCTATTCCTTGGCTTCTAGACGCTGTCAATGGGCTTGGTTGTAGGATTATTGGTGTTAATGCCCATTCCGACCCTTTCTTTTCAGGGCGCTCACCAAACCTGCGAGTGAAACTACTAAATAACACAGCTAAAATCGTAAAAGAAAAAAACTGTGACCTAGGTGTTGCAGTTGACGGGGATGGTGATCGAGCCTTCTTCATTGATGATAAGGGACGAGCATTGATGGGCGACGTAACAGGCACCATATTAGCCTGCAGAGAGTTAGACCAAAAACGTGGTGGAACTATTGTTACGCCAATAAACTCAAGCAATCTGATAGAAGATATGGTGGCACAGCATAATGGCAAAGTAGTCTATAGCAGGATAGGTCCACCTGCCATTGTCGCCGCTGTGAAGAAACACAAGGCAATATTCGCCTTTGAGGAGTCAGGGAAGATAATCTATCCACAATTAAATTATCTTTCAGATAGTGGGTTAGCAACTGCACGCCTTCTCGAATATCTCGCTGAACAAAATACGTCATTAAGCCATATCGTTGATAGTCTACCTCATTATCATCAGCTTAAACAAGCAATCGATTGTCCTAACCATCTCAAGAAATCCATCATCGAACATGTATTGAAGGTATCTTCGAGTGAATATCCTGAAGCTAACCTCATTACCCTTGATGGAGTGAAGCTTGTCTTCAAGGATGGATGGCTATTACTCCGTCCCTCAGGAACCGAACCCGTCTTCAGATGCTTTGCTGAGGCACGAACAACAAAGCGAGCGCGCGAACTCCTCAAGCAGGGGCTGGACTGGATTAATATTGTACTGAAAGACTAACAAAAGAAAAAATGGGTCATCAATTAGGAGTGAATAGTATTGTCAAGGTCCTCCCTCTTTGGAAGCTCTGGAATCCGTGGACTTGTAAATGAAGT
>JABXGU010000357.1 GCA_016550415.1 archaeon
AGTTAAAATCAAAGGGTCCATAGTTTTGCCAGTCAGCCAAGCAAACCACTCCGTGACAATAAAAACCATAACTCCAACAGCAAAAAATAGATGACCAATACGCCGATCAATCGCAACTGTCACCAACACCACTCTCTTCCTCAATCAAAGGCTAAATTCCGATAAAAGACATGTGGTTTATCCCAATAAGCAGGAATTGTTAGACTCTGTCACTCTCACAATAACGGGATACTGGGTTTTGCGCAATTGCAGTTACAAATAGCATTGAATGCATCACACCTAGAAACTATATAAAATACTACACCAAATGGGTAGTGTCTTTTCTCCAAGGAGGGACAATATGAAAAAAATAATACCCCTTCTATTAATGCTTACGATTGCAACTAGTGTACTTGGTAACCTTGGACTACCCTTTGTAGAAGCATCGCCAACTCCAGCACCAGCTCCACCAATTGTAATCAACGAATTCCAAGCCAAAGGTACTGAGTGGATTGAACTCTACAACCCAACTGGAAGCCCTGTTAGTCTAGTCGGATGGGAAATAGGCGACGGTGAAGGTAATGAGACAATTGACACAGACTGGCTCGTTTCCTCAATTCCTGCAGGCGGCTATGTGTGGTCAGGTCAGAATGGATACAACACCACCCTCGGTCTTTCCAACAGCTACGATCAGATCTTCCTCTACAATAGCACTGGCCAACTTGTTGATGAAGTATGGTATGGCAATTCTGAAGGACAAGGCTATGCCCGAGGTGGCTGTCCTGTCGGATACTTATTCCCTGATGAATTTTCTTGGTCAAGTGCTAGAGCCCCGAATGGACAGGATACTGATGATGATGCTGCTGATTGGACTATTGATATCTCCGCAACTCCTGGTGCTGCTAATGATGCACCAGCACCGAACCTTGGCGGGGAAGGCGTTTTCATCAATGAATTCCTACTCAAGAACAGCGGTGGTAGTAACAACGAATCCGTAGAACTATACAATCCAACAGCTGGCACAATTGACCTTCAATACTGGTGGTTAACAGATGACAGCGATGCTTTGTATAACATAACTTCAGCCACATCGATCGGACCAGGCGAATTCTTGATGATCTGGATCGACTGCTACGTGAGTGGTGACATATTATCCCTGTTCACTGACACAGGAGTTCGTGCCGATCAGCTTGCTCTTGCTTCCCCATCTACTGATGGTGAGTCATGGCAACGTGGTCCATTGGACGGTCAGGGACCCAACAATGGCTATGACCAAGCTTCATCTGGTGATCCAAACTATTTGATAGAAGCTGTTGAAACCTTAGGTTCTACGAATGCTCCGTCATGGGCATTAAGCCTCGATATCCAACTAGAAGCAAAGACGGTAGCAGCCTCTGCTTCTGTTGAGTGGAATGTTTCTGTCATTGACAATTACAGCAATCCAACCTCAGGAGTCACACTGTCTGCAAGCTATGCAACCTATGGAACTTCAACATATACAGCGATTTCTGGCAGCCAAGTCGACCATGGTGATGGCAACTACACCTTAACCTATGACATGTCAACCCTGAAAGGTACCTATCACTTCAAATTAGAAGGTACCAAATCAAGTTACATCGATGGTTCAGCGACTACAACACTCAATGTCATTGGATCAGAAACTATGTATGTGCTTTGGGATGCCGCCCATAATCAGTATTACCGGTACTCCGATACCAGTTATATACAAGACACTTGGGATTTGTGGCGAAGCTTCCCAGACTGTATCCTAGTTGTCAACGACCAACCCTTCAGTACTAGTCTCCTAGATCCTGTAGACATACTCATCGTTCCATACATTGATCTTGCTCTAACATCTACAGAGATTTCAGCCCTTACTGCCTTCCTTCAAGACGGAGGTATGGTCTGGTGGGGCGGATACTATGATACACGCTACTTCAACAAAACTATGAACAATGAATGGATTACTAACTATGGCATCGAATTCTTACTCAACACAAGCACTCCTGCCAGCTACTATATTGAAATCCATGATCCCACTGACAACACTGGTTCAAGCTACTATCCAGTCTTCCATACATTCCCCAACACCCACTCACTAATAACAGATATCACAGAATTATCAGTTTCTAGCACTACCCAAGTTTATGTTGACCCCAGCTCCATCAACACAACTATACTAACCACTGGTGACTCAGACACCTATTTTGATGGAGACGGAAGCGGAACCAAAAATTCAGGTGATATCAACGGCACCAACTGTGTTCCCCTCGCTGTATATGAACATGGCAGCGGTGGTGCACTCATCGTCTGCGGCGGCTCCAACTTCCTCTACAAGTACGACATCGAAGTGGGCAAGGATCAATTCTGGCGTAACATGTACGACTACAGATTGCGTGTCCGAACAGGCATGGATCTTACTGTTGCACCAGCTAGCATTGATGTAAATCGTACTGCCAGTACAGCATTTTCCTTCACTGTCACAGTTGACGCTGTAGGAACTAAAACACTCTATAATGTCAGAGTATACCTTTCCTACGATAGTGGAATTCAACTCTTAGGCACTGGACTCCCCACAATACTAGGGGATTTGAACCCAGGAAGCTTCGGTTCTGTCACCTTCAACTTTGTAGCAGCAGCTGATGGAGACTATCTTGTCAATGTAATCATTAAATTCGACGACCTTGGTGGTTCATCATTCAGCGTAATAGACTCGGTCAGCGTACATGCATATACATCCACTCCGCCATGGACACCCCCAACAACCACAACAACTACACCAATAATCCCCGGATTTCCAATCGAAGCGATAGCTATGGGTGCCTTCCTGGCTCTTGGCTTCGGTGTTATCAGCCGACGACGAAAACGACGTAAATAAATAAAGTAAACGGACGCTTTGTGCGTCCGTCCTCTCTTCTTTTTTTATATTAAAGAAAGTAGAAAAACCGTCTAAGTCTAAGCCTCAACGGAGTTTTGATCATTTCTCTCGTCTGGTACTTCTATCCTTTACTACTAAGAAATTCATGTAATTTACTACAACTAAGAATTCATGAAGCTCAAGATTTTAATTTATTCAATTTGTTTGGAATTTCTAAACATGCCATAGGGTGGAGGCGATATCTGTTGCGCGGTGAGTGAGCCAAAGTTGAAGGAATCGGTGGATTTTCTCCTCGCTGCTGTAAACATCTGCTTGTATTGCTTTCTTTTTCTGCAGACCATCGAATAGTTCTTTTTCCAAAGCTGTTTGGTACTCTTTTGCCGCCTGTTCAATTTCCCCTGTCTCCAATGATTGTGTTAGAACCTTGGCTGCAAGGCGACCTGATAAGGCAGCATAGGGAATACCCTTGCCACTAATAGGATCAACAAGGCCTGCTGCATCTCCCACAGCAAGAAGTCCATCCTTTCCTGCTTGTTTTCGTATTGCTGCAGGTAGTAGGTGGGCTGCTTGTCGGATTAATTTGCCACTTTCTAAAGGCTTCTTCAATATCTGTAGAAAACTGGCAAATTCCTTCTTTGCATTTTTAATTTTAGATAATTGGCATCCCCAACCTACACTGACAGTATCTTGCTTTGGGAACACCCAGCCATAGCCCATTTGAGAAACACTATAGCCAAAATAGAGATGGAGGTGTTGTTTTCCGAACCGCTGAGCAATCGTTTTCGCACCCAATTTTATTTCACGTGTCACAGTTTGCGCCATATCCTTTGCTCCGAATCGTTCCCAGCCAAAGCATTGAAGCACAGTGGAGGAAACACCATCTGCAGCAATCAGTGTCCGTCCTTGATACTTGCTATTCTTGGATTGCACCAGATAAAGGTCCTTTTCCCTTTTGATAGTGATGACTGGCTCCTTATCTCTTAATGTTGCACCTTCTGCAACCGCTCGTTGGGTTAAAAATGCATCAAGGTCAGTCCGCCAAAGACAAGCTCCTTTTCCTTGTTTTTCATAACTTTCATAATTTACATGATGAAGAATTAGTTGTTCTACATGGCGCGCGATGATATTTTCTGGTAACTTCTCTTCATCGACAAAATCTTGGGTTACAGCGCCACCACAGGCTTTGTATCTAGGTAGGAGTTGTTTCTCAAGCAATAAGGTGGAGAACCCCTTTGCAGCTAACTCTTCAGCAGTTACGGATCCTGCTACACCTGCACCGCATACAATGGCATCCCATATCTTCGACCTAGACAATCTCTAGCCACCGTTATTATCCATTTCTTTTATTTTTTGCACTTTTTATGACCTTAGTTGAATCAGTAAGCCAAAGGTTTTCAGAGATAGAAAATCGTTTTCCTTTGCTAGATTGTTTATAAATCTCTAAGCCTAATCCATTCTTCTGTCATGCGCTTGATATCATCATCTCTAAGGGATTGATACAATTTCCATTGTGCCATCAAATATCGATGAGGTGTTCCAAAATCCATTGTCTCACAGTCCAGATCAGTTGCTATTACACTAAGGCGCTTCGAAATTGCTTTCTTGATTGCTTCAGTCAATTGGAGTTCTCCAGTTTTTGGGGAAAACTCGGTTTCCTCTAAATATGTAAAAATCTTAGGAGAATGCACATAGATTCCTGCACTTGCCAGATATTTCCCATCAGGTAACTGAAGTCTCTTCCGCTGTGATTCGAGTGGTTTTTCCACTATTTCCAGTATCTGCATTGAATCCGCTTTGACCCGAAAAACACCATATCCAGAAGGATCAATAACTCGCTTTGCTAGAAATGTGGTAAGCGCATTCATTTTCAAATGCTCTTGAACAAGTTTTGTAAGAATTTGTGGTGGTCTAACAAGACGATCTCCATTGACTTGCACTATCATCTTAATGTCTGAACTTTTTTCAATCAAATGTTTCGCACAAAGAAGCGCATGTCCAACACCAAAGGGCGCTTCTTGAAAAGCATACTGAACACGAAGCCCGAAAGTAACTCCATGTCCCACATATTTACGGATTAATGAGTCTGGATTTTTTACAACAATAATTACATCCCTAATGTCGTTTTCAATGAACATCTCCAGTATATGATGAATTATGGGCTTATTTCCATAGAATAATAGTTGTTTAAGGATAACATTAGTGAATGGTCTCATTCGCCTTGCTATACCCGCTGCAGGAACAATTCCAATAATTGAATTGGGCAAAATTCTCACCACATTCAAGCTCTAATAATCAATCTATGATAAGGGATTGATAATCTGTAGCCTCCTGATAATCCACTCAATCATTTTGTACCTCCGCATTTCAGTATTACTATACTAAATAGCCAACAATAGAGCTTTTTACAAGTGCATCCTTTTCCTTTGTGAGAGAGATGCCTAAATCCAATAAAAGGAAACGTCTGAAAGGTAGTACGGAAACAACTGCCTTTGGCTCACCTGGAAGAAGGGGACACGATTCGTCACGGTTTTACAGTAGTCGACTATATGAGGATATGCCAAAGGAAACGCCTGATGTTATTTACATTGAAAACCAAATCCCTAGTAAGTATATGGATAGGATCTTTATCCAAAGCAGTGAAAAGATGGACCAATTACCTGAAAGTAGCATTCATCTGATGGTTACATCACCCCCCTATAATGTTGGTAAGGAATATGATGAGGACATTACTCTCAAAGAGTACTTATCCCTCCTTGGTCGAGTCTTCAAAGAAGTAAAACGGGTACTTGTTCCAGGTGGACGTGCCTGTATCAATGTAGCTAATTTGGGACGAAAACCCTACATTCCTCTCCAAAGTGGAATCATCAACGAAATGCTCAAACTCGGATTCCTGATGCGAGGAGAAATCATCTGGGATAAAGGTCCAAGTGCCGCATCATCCACAGCCTGGGGCAGCTGGTGTTCAGCAAGTAATCCAACCCTACGAGATACTCATGAATACATCATGGTCTTCTCAAAAGACACATTCTCACGCAAGAACCCCCAAAAAAGGGACAGTACAATTGAGCGAGAAGAATTCCTTGAATGGACGAAAAGCGTATGGATCTTCCCTGCTGAATCTGCAAAAAAGGTTGGTCACCCAGCCCCCTTTCCAATCGAGCTACCACTCCGCTTAATCAAATTATATACATTTAGAGGAGACGTCGTTCTAGATCCCTTCATTGGAAGTGGAACAACAGCCATTGCCGCACTTCAAACCAATCGACATTATGTAGGCTATGACATTAAAGAGAAATATGTGAAAATAGCAGAGAAACGTATCATAGAATTCAAAGACTAATTAGATATATTTAGGTGATTTTTTTGAATTCAGAGATTCCCTCTTGTGCTTGGAAGATGCCCCTCGCAGGGACTCCGACTAGACTAGGTAAACCCCGTGGATTTCCTCGTCGATTTATCTTACGCATGATACCAATTTATTTTCGTATACGTTCAATACAGAAACGTGCTGAGCGGGAAGGCAAAACTCCACCCGGAATTAATATAGCAAGAATGATTGATGACGGCTATAATCAGGGTATACCCATTGGTGGTCTAGGGGCAGGTAGCATTGGACGCAGCTACTTAGGTGATTTTGCCCGTTGGCATCTTCAGATTGGCTACCACGAATATGCACCTTCTTTGCCCAATCAGTTTCATCTTCGGATAAAAAGAAAGGATGAAGTGATGGTTCAGACACTCAATCCACGTATTCCCAAGAGGGAACGTCTCAATCATTGGGCATGGG
>JABXGU010000358.1 GCA_016550415.1 archaeon
GCTTGGTTAGCAAGAAGAAGATGCCTGAGATCTTGGAAAAAGCAGTGTTGCGTTCCCGCTATGATCTTTACGTGTATAAGGATGGGACAATCCGCTTTGACATGACTGATGCACCGTTAACTCATTTCCAACCTAGTGAAATCGGAGTTTCTGTTGATAGGCTTTTTGAATTGGGATATAAGCAAGATTCACAGGGAGATTTGCTAGTCAATGAAGACCAGATACTTGAATTAAAAACCCAGGATATCATAATTCCTTTAGATTGCGCAGATTATCTTTTCCGTGTTTCACAATTCCTCGATGATCTTCTAACCTGTGTCTATGATTTAGAGCCATATTATAACTTAAAATCTCCCGAAGAGCTCGTTGGGCATTTTGTAGTGGGGTTAGCGCCACATACATCTGCTGGCGTAATTGGTAGAATAGTAGGTTTCACTCCACTCCGAGTATGCTATGCCCATCCCTTCTGGCATGCCGCAAAACGACGTAACTGTGATGGAGATGAAGACGCAGTTATGCTAGCGCTAGATCCTATGATTAATTTCTCACGTGAATATCTACCAACTTCAAGAGGTGGATCAATGGATGCACCATTGGTACTGAGTGTTGTCATCGCGCCAAAAGAAGTCGACGACGAAGCCCATAATATTGATGGAAATTTGATGTACCCATTAGAGTTCTATGAGCGTACTATTCGATTTTCAGATCCTAAGGATGTCGAAGGCATCTTTGACCTTGTCGCTCATAGAATAGGAACAACAGCTGAGTGTCAGGGGCTAAGGTACTCCTTACCAACAGAGAATATTAATTATGGTCCTAGAAAAACAGCATATGCTGAGCTTAAAACCATGCAAGACAAAGTTGACCATCAATTAGCTCTTGGAAGTCGAATTGCAGCAGTTGACGTATCTGATATGGCAAGACGTTTATTGGATTCGCACTTCCTTCCTGATATTTTTGGCAACATACGAGCTTTCACAACACAAAAGGTGAGATGTACAAACTGTAATATGACCTTTCGCCGTGTTCCTCTAACCGGTGTCTGTTCAAAATGCCAGGGTAAACTAATTCTTACTGTAACAAAAGCAGGAATTGTAAAGTACTTAGAAATGGCTTCAAATATTGCAGAACAGTATGGATTACCCCTGTACTATAAACAGCGCTTAGAAGACGCATACAGAGTTATTGACTCAATATTTGCTAAAGAAGAGTTGGACGACCAACAGACAACCTTGGGCAAGTTTTCCTCATAAAAATAATATTGAATTCATCGTTTGTTACTCTTTAATAAGAATGCGCATAAGATCATAATCCCGGATTAATCCACAAAGTTCTCCCTTTGCATTCGTTACAGGTAATTGGTCGATATCGTGCCTACGCATATTTTTCACTACTTCTCCGATGGTAGCCTGCTCAAATGTAGTAATTACTCCACGAACCATTACATCTCCCACGCTCTTATCTGGAAGCTGTAATTCATTTGTTGCAATGTAAAGTATTGCTGTTGCATCCCATGACCAGTCTGTACCTTCGCTAGCTGCAGATACAGATGTAGAACGATCCTCACGTACAATTTCACTTAAATTGAGAATATCACTTACAGATATAACACCAACAAGATCGCCTTTTTCAGAAAGCACTGGTAATACATCGACACCTGCCAATCGCATAATCGTATATGCTGCTCTTATGGGCGTATTTTCCCAAATGCATGTTATCTTGCGTTGCACAAAAGGAGTAATTGGCTCGTTTGCATAATCCACACTAATGACTTTTCTAATGATTTGGTGAACTGTCAACATTCCCTTCAAGCGACGTTTTCTATCTATAACAGGAAGACGACGAATGTACTTTTCTAGAAGAATACGTACAGCATCCTCAACTTCAGTTGTTGGCGAGACAACCGGTGGGTCACGATCCATTAGAAGGGCTAACTGATCCTCCTCTGGTTTCCGCATTAAGTCCAGACGTGTAACTATCCCAGCCAGCTCATCGGAGCCCTTTTTGAGTAAAGGAATTGCATTAGTTTCATGTTCCGACATAAGCTGGAGTACCTTAACTCTTGTTCCGGGAATTATAGTCTGGGGAAATTCCGTCTTCATAATCTCTTTAACTAGCAAATCAACCTCGCCTCAAGAATCAGTACCTACAAATATCACAATATCAACAATTTGTAAAACTCACAAAACATGATTATTTTAGCAAAGAACACTTAAAATACTAACCTATAGCACTATTCCACCCTATCTTTTACCTTAATCGAATGTAATCATATGCGTCGCGTGCAGTATCGAAGGCATAATGAACCTTTTGGAATCTTTCTCGAAACTGTGCAACTTCTCGCCCAACTTTATTTGAATCTTCCCCATCAAAGATTAAACGCCGCATGAAATGCGCAATCTCCCCCATCTCAGATTTACTCATACCCAATCTAGTA
>JABXGU010000359.1 GCA_016550415.1 archaeon
CAAGTTTCTCTGGTCACGCCATGCGTTTACTATCTTAGTAAAAATGATGTTCTTAGTAACAGGGAAAGTTAGGAAATAAAGAAATACTCCGCTAACTTCTAGGTCGCAAGTCTCGGTTCAAGGACAGTGTGAGATTATGATTAAAGGAAAACATGTAACACTTCGTGGTCTCGAATTAGGCGATGCCAAAGAAATTTTGCTCCATTTCAACGACATTGAGGTTCGCCGCTTCCTTGCTCATCCATATCCAATAGCTAGGGAAGAAGAAGAGCAATGGATTAGAAATACTTGGGAATCTCGGCGAAAAGGAACGGAAATAGTCTTTGGCATTGAACACAACGAAGATAAAAAACTCATTGGCACGATAGGACTCCACTCAATCTCAAACATTCATAGATTCACTGAACTTGGTATAGCAATTTGGAACAAAGAATATTGGGGACAAGGATTTGGCACAGAAGCACTAAATCTCATTCTGGGATATGGCTTCAAAATCCTTAACCTCCACAGCATCCATCTAACAGTAATTGACGGCAATGACCGAGCCAAACGTGCCTACGAAAAAGTAGGCTTTCAGCTAGTTGGTCGTCGTCGCCAAGCAATATACCAAGATGGCAAATACAAGGACCTACTTTTGATGGATATTCTTGCCACAGAATATCATGGTGAATAATAATTTCCTTCTAGACTTGCGAACGGGAGAATAGAAGGGTTCCAATACCCACCATAACTGCAGTGAAGACAAATAGGACCACTAGATCAATTATCCATCCAAATGGGCCTAGTAATACTGTTCCTGCTCCAAGTAAGCACCATCTCAAGAGCTCAACACCATAGAACAATGGGTCACAAAGCATTGCTATTTGCAGTGGCACTGGGACAACATCAATTGGGAAAAATACTCCCGATAACATAAACAGTGGCCACATCACAAAGGTAACGAGAAGCTGGAAGGCATGAAAATCGTTTAGTGCCGAACCGATTGCTACACCAAGTCCAACAAAGCCTCCAGTAATCAGGAGCATCACAATAACAGCAACAATCATACCAAGAACTAATGCAAGGCTGGGTGTGAACGCACCCATTAATCCAGCAACGCCCATCAAGATGACCCCTTGAATGGAGGCAGTAACAGCACCACCAAGGATTTTGCCAATTATTATGCTAGTTCGGCTTACAGGTGCAACTAGCATCTCCTTCATAAACCCAAACTGGCGATCGAACACGACAGATACGCCAGTGAATACAGAGCCAAAGAGTAGTCCCATGCCAATTATGCCTGGTGCTAAATAGGATAGGTAACTTAGACCTCCAATGCTTCCAATGAACCCGCCTATGCCCATGCCAAAGATAGCTAGGAAGAAGAAACTTTGGGCAACCGATGCAATAATTCTTGCTTTTGCTCGCCAATATCTTTTCAATTCACGTAATAATACAACATAGATTGCCTGTCCTGATAAGGGTTGAACCATTTCATATCTCACCTGTTTGATTTTTTATCCTGGAACATGTTGTCCCCTAGCTTGCCGAACTATACGTTGACGACGAATGTCTTCAATAAAGCTCCCACGTTCGTCTCTTATGCTTCTTCCTGTAACAGAAAGGAACACATCGTCCAGCGTAGGTTTATGTAGTTCTACCGAATCGAGAATCATACCAGCGCCGTCCACTAACTTGACAATTTCAGGAATCCGATGACTACCATCATCAACTAGCAAATTTAGCCGTTTAGCACCAAGAGCCGGGCCAGGATGACCCTCACTCCCTGCTCTTGCCTTGACAATCATCTCTTTCACATGTTCTGGCATCCTACCGCCACCCGAACCAGCTCCACCATTACCACTCATTCCGGGCATCATCCCATTCATGCCTGTGCCTCCTCCACCCATATGACGCATCATCTGCATCATACGACTCATCATGCCAGCATTGTTATCGCCTTCGGCAACAGCATCCATTCGACGAACCCACTCCTTAGACTTAAAGAGGGGCTGTGCTTTCAACAATGACCCAGACTCCTTGAAGGTAAGGCTAACTATATCACCTTCGAGACGTGCCTTCAATGCTTCAGGAGTATCCAAAGCCACAATCTTTCCATAATCGATTATTTGGATGCGGTTACAAAGAAAATCAGCTTCTTCGGTGTAATGTGTTGTTAGGATGATTGTAATATTTTCTTCCCTATTTAGGCGCTGAATGTGTTCCCAGATTGCCCTACGTGTCTGTGGGTCGAGACCTAAAGTTGGTTCATCTAGAAATAATACTTTTGGATAATGGAGAAGTCCTCTGGCAATTTCGAGTCGCCGTTTCATTCCACCACTGTAGGTTTTAACAAGTTTATCCGCGCGGTCTGTGAGTTGAACAATCTCTAGCATTTCTTTAATCCGGTTTTGTCGCACATCACTCTTCAGTCCATAAATGCGACCATGAAAGTCAAGGTTTTCACGTCCGGTCAACTCGATATCGAGTGTGGGATCTTGAAAAACAAAACCAATGCTGCGCCGAACAGCATCAGGATTCTTGAGAATGTCATTTCCATTTACGATTGCGGTTCCACTGGTTGGTCGCAATAATGTAGCTAATAAGTTTAGAGTAGTTGTTTTTCCAGCACCATTGGGTCCAAGGAATCCGAATAGTTCCCCTTCTTCTACACTGAAACTGATGCTGTCAACTGCCTTTACATCACCATTGAAGATTTTGGTCAGTTCTTTGACTTCTATGATACTAATTCTGTCCAACCTCCTTGGGTATTGATGGAGTTCTTGAAGATCGTTCCTCAATTTTGTTCAGTTGTTTCTGCACACGATCAATTGCTGCCTGTAACAATGCTGCATGTTCTTCCAAGTATTGTAATCGACTTCGAAGCTGCTTTGAAGCTTCATCAGGATTTGATAAAACTTCCTTTGGCAGTAGATGAACTTCATCAAGAATCATTTTTACTCGCTTGTGTATTATTGGAAGAACATGACTCACTTGGAAGCTTGGAAGCATTCTCAGATGGGAACTTCCATATTTACCAAGAATCTTTCGCATTCCTGAAACGAACAGAAAATGCTGTGTAGCTGCAGCTTCTAACTGGGTTTTCCCCTTTTGCTCAATTTTATAATTGATTCGTCGTCGCCCTTCCTTTTCGTCAGATTGTCCTGTGATTAATTTTTCTCGTTGAAGTTCATGAAGGAGCGGATAGAGTGTTCCGGGAGATGGTCTCCACCCTTCAAGGGTGTCAGCTATCGCTTGTTTGAGTTCGTATCCACTATGTGCCTTCTTATCCAGGAGGGCTAGGACAATCCAGCGGATGTATCCTTTTCCTAGACCTTTGAGTTTATTCTCATCAGTAGGAGTTTGGTTATTTGTTAGAAGTGACATGA
>JABXGU010000029.1 GCA_016550415.1 archaeon
AAGAACTCCCGCTTCATTCCAAACCGTAGCGCAATTGTCAATCTGATTGAGCATCTAGTCAAAGTGCCAGGATTGAAATACATTCAACCCGCTCATATAGCCCTTGCACCCGTTGTAGCTGATCCCAAATGCACAGAGGAAATTGCGGAACTCCTTGTGTCACGTGGTCGGTATACACATGGTGGAAAACCCTACGTTACAGCGGAAGCTGGAATTGAAACTGGAAGCGTCCGACTGTTCAAGGAACGAATGGTTGGGAAGGCCCTACCCTTCAAGCCAGAAGAGTGGCCAGAAATCGTCAAACAAGCTATTGGTATCTTGAATGATAGTCGGTGGTTTCCATTAACTACTTGGCTTGTGGGTATCCCTGGAGAACAGGAAAAAGATGTGAATGCCACTCTTGAATTGCTCGACGATCTCAAAGGGATGAATTTATTTATTACACCACTTCTTTGGGTGCCATTACGTCCCTCTATTCTCAGTATAGGAAGCCGACCCGAAATAGAGGCCTTAAACGATCTTCAATGGGAAGTGTTTACCCGATCTTGGCAATTCAATCTTGATGTCTGGCGACCACCATTGAAAATCAATTCATGGAAGGCATTTGCCAGCAGCTTTTTAGTCCCTATTTTTGGCAGCTTGATCTATTTCCTCTATGCTCGATATAATCCTACAGCTCCAATGATTAAACGCCTACTCTTCCATTCGTTCAATAAGGCATTCTTCGAATCAGCCTAAACTACCTATCCAAAGGGAATGACAAAAGCTAATCAATCGCAGACCCACAAATAAAACAAAAATTATCATGGGTTCGAATCTTATGCCCACATTGGGGACAGAAACTGGGTTCGAGATCAGATTCATGAGCTTTCACTGGTACTTTCACCGCTTTGGGAGTCACTTCTTCTTCGATGGAAGTGGATTGGGTTATTCGTTTTTGCTGTATCTCTGAAAGGAGTCGTCGATGGAGTACACTCCATATTGTTCGGGTGTTTTTCTGGGTGCCATGGACCGGGCAGTTGAGAGTAAAGGTTGTGGCAACTTCGGACGAACTCACATCTGAAGCAGGTGCTAGCTCCCTGCCACATATGGCGCATCGATATAGATGATCGGCGACGACGCTGGCCCAGAGATCAAGACCTGAGTGATCAAGTGTGATATGGTGACCCAACCTATGACGAGGACAGACTAATAGTGCTGTGACTTTATCATTCGGAGCAGGATCCAATGTCATAACAATGAAGGGAGCTCCACAGGCGCAAGTAAAGTTGGCTTCGATTGCAGCTAAGACCATATTCTTCACTTCTTTCAATTTATTTTGTTACCACAACGAAAACAGTAAATATCAGCTGTTTCGATTCGGACACCGCAATTACTGCAGTACTGAGGATGTTTGATGTATTCAATAGGTAGTTGGGTAGTTGATATGGATATAGGTTGTGTTACAGAAGCAGCTGTAGGCATTGTTCGTGGTTGTAGCCAAATATGACCTAAATTTATGGGCTGAGTTTGAGCAGGGGTAATAGATGGGGTGAAACGGGGGTGTACCTGGGCAGTTCGGAATCCGACATCAATAGTAGGTATGCGAGCAACATGTGGATACAGAGGTGTCCAAATCCTTCGATAAAATCGATTCAAATGACCATGGGGACAAAATGCTTGGAGACGAGTAGTTAATCCATCTTGACCTAAAACGATAAGG
>JABXGU010000030.1 GCA_016550415.1 archaeon
AGTACAGTACTATCCAATAGATCTCTTAGACAGTTTGTATAAATTATTAATAATACAGTATAGTAACGAGGAGGAGGCATGAGATACGTCGAGATAAGTATGAAATATTGCCTGCTAGTTGGCATCATCATACCATTGTTCTCGGGTATGAAGGCACAAACAGCTGAATTACGTACGGTTGCCCCCAAACCATGGGTCACTTCAAAAGAAATACACCAGGAAAACTATTTCCCTGAAATGATAGAAGCACAACCTGATCAGTCCCCGGTCCGGTATGATTAAGCGAGCAAGGATTTGTTTATACGCACCCTGATGACAAATAACCACATCCCAGGAGTGGCAACCTGGTGCAGCAAAAACGGACAAGTCATCTGGCAACAATGCTATGGATATGCTAATCTGGAGGATAGCGTAGCGGTCGCAGATACGACAAGTTTCATACTCGCATCGATTTCGAAAACCGTTGTTGCAACGGCGATCATGCAACTATGGGAACGTGGTGAATTTGATCTTGATGCTGATATAAACGATTATCTTCCTTTCAGTGTCCGTAATCCCATTTTCCCGGATAGTGCTATTACATTTAGGATGCTTATGACTCACACCTCAAGTATACATGACGTTGATGCGATACTCGATCCTCTGATCCACGCGGGTGATCCAACCATACCTTTAGGTGAGTTTTTTTCTGGATATTTGGTACCTGGCGGAACATACTATTCAACATTGAATTTCAATAATTCGATTCCTGGTGTTTATTACGACTATAGCAATGTTGGCTCAGCACTTCTGGGATACCTTGTCGAGGCAATCGACGACAGTTTCCCAATACATTGCCAAGATTCAATTTTCGAACCACTGGGTATGGAGCACACTTCGTGGTTTCTTGCAGGTTTGGACACCAATAATATCGCTGTACCTTATCATTGGGATGGTACGACATATGTACCCTACGAGCACTCCAGCTGGCCTCCATATCCAAGCGCCATGCTCAGGTCAAGTGTAACAGACCTTGCACAACACCTTACGGCCATCTGGCAATATGGCATTTGTGATACGACAAGAATTCTAGACAGCACAACGGTTGACCTAATGCTAAGGCCACACTTCACTGTAAGTCCAACTTACATCCTGGGGCTTATATGGCATAACTATTACATAGACACGCGATGGATTTGGAACCATTCAGGTCATTGGTATGGTGCTTATACGGTTCATGGTTTCTGTCTTGACGAAGGCTCGGCCGTCATCGTCTTGACCAACGGTGATTACTATAACATTGCAGCTCCTATTACGCTTGCTCTCTTTGATTATGCGCTGCAGTACGGTGTCGCTGAAGGAAAATCCACCCTCATCGTAGGTCAGAATCTTACTGCAACCATCTTCCGCGGACCTTTGCAGCTACCCCAAGGCAAAACCTGCCGGGTCTTTGACATCACGGGACGGGTTGTAGCACCTGACAGGATACGACCAGGTATCTACTTCATTGAGATTGATGGTGAGATTACACAGAAGGTTGTGAAAATCAGATAGAGAAAAAAATTATAGCACAGGGGGAAGTGACGTCAACATCACTCCCCCCTTTTTCATTGTGACGAATTTGTTACGAAACGCACAACCAAGAGCCAGAATTTCTTACCTTGACATTGCACTGTGCCCTGTTATAATTGGACGTATAAGGAGGAGGAACGATGGCAAAAAGCTATTTCACATTGCTCTCTTGGATCATCACGCTACTCTTCTCAGTCACAAATCTTTTTTCACAGAGTCCTGATTCAACCTGGCCAATGTTTCTTCATGATCCCCATCATACTGGTTTATCTCCAATGACCGGCGATATGGACACATGCTACTCTCTATGGTCATTTCAAACACGCCTCTGGGTTTGGTCCTCGCCCGCGCTTGGTGATATTAACAATGATGGCAATCTTGAGGTTGTAGTTGGATCGCTCGACAGCACTGTATACGCCCTGAAAGGCGGAGATGGGAGCTTGCTTTGGTCATATGCAACAGGTGGCCATGTTCGTTCTTCCCCTGCACTCGGAGATATTGACGAAGATAATAACCTTGAAGTAGTCGTTGGATCGTTCGACCATAATGTGTATGCCTTGAATGGGGTGGATGGAAGTTTGTTTTGGTTGTTTACGACAAACGATGAGGTTAATTCCTCGCCTGTGCTTGGTGATATTGATAATGATGGAAATCTTGAGGTAGTATTTGGATCACTTGACAGCACCATATACGCTCTCAACGGCGAAGATGGCAGTTTGCTTTGGTCATACCTGACAAGCTGCCATGTTTATGCTTCACCAGCACTCGGCGATATCGATGGGGATGATAGTATTGAAGCAGTTGTCGGCTCACTTGACGGCAACCTATATGCTCTGAACGGTGAGGATGGTAGTCTCCTTTGGTCATATCAAACATTTTCATTCCTCTCCTCACCTGCGCTTGGGGACATTGATAATGATGGACATCTGGAAGTGGTTGTGGGTTCAGAGGACAATAGCCTATATGCTTTGAATGGTGAAGATGGGAGTTTACTCTGGTCATACCCAACGGGCTGGTTTATTAGCTCCTCACCTGTGCTCGGGGATATTGACGGTGACGATAGTCTTGAAGTGGTCGCGGGATCAGCCGACAATAGCCTATATGCTTTGAATGGTGAAGATGGGAGTCTACTCTGGTCATACCCGTTCTCTACAGGCTTGTCTTCACCAACGCTTGGCGATATTGACGGTGACGGGTTGCTTGAAGTGATTATCGCTGGTGCTGACTATTACCTGCATGCTGTGAATGGTGAGAACGGTAGTTTTCTCTGGAAATTCATGTTGACTACTGTAATCACCAGCTCACCAGCACTTGGTGATATTGATGGCGATGGGAATCTCGAGGTGGTAGTTGGTTCACTAGACAATAAGGTATATGCTATAAATGGTGAGGATACTGGTGTAGACGAGCAGCCAATCGTCAAACCCGTGGATAAGCAAGCATACCTTTGTGCAACCATCTTGAGCGGACCGCTGCAGTTGCCCGAAGGCAAGAAGTGTCGTGTCTTTGACATTACCGGAAGAGTGGTTACTCCTGACAACATAAGACCAGGAATCTACTTCATCGAGGTGGAAGGTAAAATCACACAAAAAGTCGTGAAAATAAAATGAAAGATCTCTCTTTGCGCACAATGCTCCTGGTGAATGAGTGAAGTTAGAATGAAACTCAGAACACTTATGCTTTTAATCATGCTGCTAATATTACACTGCGACAACAGTGGCAGAATGGTGAAACAGCGGAGTTACTTGACGTATCCTGAATATGGGCTGAGTCTAATGTTTGACAGCAATGATAGTCTAGATGGCTTTGTGATGCGCCCTTGTTCGTTGAGAGGGAATCTCCCACAAGCACCAGACAGCCAGACAAGTGAATCACTCATCCCAGGTGTTGGTGTATTTGGGATTAGGTTTAATGACCAATCGGCCCGTGTGATTAGTGTGCTTGGCGAACCCACTGCAGCAAAGAAGCCGACTTCTAAAGGAGTGGAGACTGAAATTCACCTACTGATTTGGCAGCAAGGTGATACAACGCTCATTGTGAATTTATATAAAGATTCGGTGAATATGATAACCAATTATCTACTACCTGTGAATCTGCCATTTGATTTCCATTGGCGTGCACACAAAGACAGCGTTCTGCAAATTATGGGTCCTACAACACACAAGGGGGAGTTTGAAACCAAATTGCCAATAAGGTTCTGACAAAAATAGGTGTCTTTGTTCAATCACTAGCTGTCTTTTCATACTGCTTGGGCTGATATTGTTTTCCGTTAGACCACTTCGTGAGGCACTCATAAGATGGCGCTGCGGATTCATACTCCGCAGAAAGTGCTGTAAATACTATCCAATCAGAGCATTTGTGACACATTTGTGGCGGAAACGATTTTGTGATAAATGGTTGCATTGACGCAGTGCAAAACTTGAGTAGAATATAGCATGTATAACATGCCTCTTATATTCGCACTTCTGTGCTCATCAGTTTCACCAAACAACGCCAATCTGCTAACCAAGGTTGATTCCTTGCAAGCGGAAATTGCCAAGAATCCGGACGATGCTGTTCTCCACTACAAGCTAGGACGTGCGTATTATACACTTGGGCAATACGAGAATGCGTTGGACAACTTCACCAAAGTGTTGTCTTTGAGTAATGATTATCCCGATGCAGTGCTTATGCTTGCTCGCTCCTATGGGTGTCTAGGTAACTACGACCAAATGTTACATATTTGCGAGGAGCATGCTGAAAGAAGAGAAGCGCCGCCCATTTTCTACCGTGAACTAGGTGTCGCGTCCGCTATGCTGGGAGATAATCGTGCTGCAATCGAATACTATCAGAGAGGACTGAAAGTCAGACCATACAACATGAGATATGAGTTTGAGGTGGAGCTGGCGATGTTGTTTAGGCAAGTAGAAGATGATGATGAGGCTGAAATATGGCTAGAACATGCATTAGAAGATTTAGCAAAAACCCTGCATAGTAAAAGAAAAGACGAGTTGGTCGCCGGCTATAAGACTGTCTACTTGTTTCGCCTTGGTTACTTTCAGAAAGCTGATAGTATTGTTGAAAGAATGGTAAACAATGGAAGAGCTAAGCATGTTAATCTCTACAACCAAGCAATTTTCAAACTCGCAGCAGGGGATAGCAGCGGTTTAGCTTGTTTCAGAAGAGTGTCTGAAGGAGATACAACAAGCTTCGTCAATACGATCTATAAGGCACTAATGGCGTTGAAGGTTGATTCAGTGCACAATGCAGAGGCAATTCTTAAATCAAATGTCCATGCACTGAGAAAGTCAGGTATGGCCAAGGGACTGTTGGCTTGGACGCTGGAAAGAATTGGCAAGGATGCTGAAACAAGGAAATATTGGTTCATGTGCTATGGTAAACTCCCCCTCGGCACAAATGTGGCTTCAATGCGTGCATTCATGGATAGATTCATCCTATTTGTAAAAGAGCAACCCTAAACGCTAAATTCCGTCTGGCAGAGTTGCGTCACACTTGCTAGGTATTGAGAACAGGTTGCTTCCCTGCGGATTGACACTCCACAGGAAATCCTCTAATTACTAACTAAATTGAAGCATTGTGACGGATTTGTGTCAAAAATGACGTTGAGTTACACAGTGAGCTAGAATCTGTGTTCTCTGTATGTGGTCTCACCTGCAATCAGATAGATTATTCTATCATCAAATAATTCGTAATCCACGATGTTATGCTTACTGTCGTCAAGTGCTTTGGTAACCTTTTCCGGAAATTTCGCTACGTCAAAGACTACTAATCTCTTTCCATACGTGCTTCCATTAATGCTAGAGATTAGCCACGCTACCTTAGTGCTGTTGGGAGACCAGCCAAATTTCAAAATCCTTTCATTAAGATCAGCAAAAGCAATGCCGAACAGATGTATTTTGCGGCCA
This sequence comes from archaeon, assembly GCA_016550415.1. The sequence continues at coordinate 5,457 of JABXGU010000030.1, forward strand.
CTGCTTATATCAATCATGTATACACTTGCATCTCCAAAAAAACCCAGATAGATCATAATCTCTTTGCTGCCGTCAGGTGAACGACTAAATGCAAAGCGTGTGCCAATAATGCTACAAGATATGAGAATGAACAGGACAACAATCACGAACCATTTGCTTTTCCTCATATTTATTACCCTCTCTTCCACCCTGCTCGCATGCTAGTTTGCCTTTACCTCCATTGTAAACATACGCTTTGACAACCAAATACCGAGCCCAAGGAAAACGAAGCCAGGTA
>JABXGU010000360.1 GCA_016550415.1 archaeon
AATTTATCTCTGTTCTCTCTACTAATACAAGTAGGTTAGTGCTTGTGTTTCTTGAAGTAGACCATTAAACAAAATGACTACTGAAGCTACGATTAGTGTTTTTCAGAATCCTTCAAGAAGAGGTTGTTTTAACCAGTCTTTTCCGCTTCAACATATAGCCTGATACGACTGTTATTGTAACTACTACTGCAATTATTGCCGCGAAATAATATTCTGGGGAAAAATCTGAATCTTGATATGCTAGTCGCTGCTGTTCTGATTGAACGTCTAGGTTAATCGTTACGACGTGAGTGCTATGGTTATAGGTAAACACCAGCAACCATGAGTCTTCTAACGAATAAGCATAATAGTCCATTTCCTCCCCGTCAAGAAGCATCTCAATATCTGTGACGTCCATCACAATGCTTTTGGCTACTGCAAGCCTAACATAACCCTCTGTATCATCAGGACCGCTAACGCTGAAGCTAAACTCTAGGCTTGTAGAGTTGAATTCTAAACCTGAAACCGTGGAATTAGACTCAACTGAGAAAACTTGTTCATTCTTATAAGGCAAAATGCCTAGGGATACTATATTGCTTGATCCGGAATGAGTAGCGTTACCCCTCCATTCAGCTTCTAATGTGAAAAAGCCTGTAGCTGGTGGAATCCAATTAATGTAATATTCGCCTAACTCATTTGTAGTATCCGAAGTAACTGGAATCCAAGAGCCATAATCTGGAAATGTATAGTAGATAAACACTGGTTCGTTGAACAACGCCTTGCCGAAGGTGTCGCTGAGATTACCATAAACAGCCACTATTGAGCCCACGAACGAAGAAGGTACATTCGTTGAAATTGAAATCGACGTGGGAATACCTGGTAGAAATGGAGATGGATTATCATCTTCAGGAACTTCAGTATCGTCAGATGGTGCATCATCTTCAGGAATCTTGGAGTCAGTGAATGCTTGATAGTAAACACGTCCTGCACCATACTCATGTGCAAAAGCAAATATTGCTCCTGAACCCCAGAATGTTGGAGCTGAACTCCAAAAAGCTATAGCTTTGGCGTCTGCAGCCAATGAAGTGACCCCGGCAAAACTGAATCCAGTAGTGTAAAGCACCACATCGTTTTTCTGGAGTGAGGTTCCTAAGGGGTTATCAAAAGCAATAGTTGCTGACCCTCCTACATTTAGGTAGTTGCTGCTCCCAAACCATTCTTGTATAGATGATAAATTGGTATTTGTTGACAGCGTCTTAGAATACGCCGTTAAATAGCACTGGGCACCAGCCAGCATAACGACGCTTCCACCGTTAAAAATGTAGTCTCTGATTAACGGTTCATGCCAAGGCTCAACCGCATAATACGCGAAGATTACCACAACATCATAGTTATCCAAATTGTCAGGGATGTCACCTGCATGTGTCACCTCGAAACCTGACTGATGCAATGCATCGGTTATGGATGAACGCCAGTTTTCCATGGATGAGTTATCAAACCACATCCAGTTGCCGCCGTCAGATGAATGATGAGCGTTCCAGTTGTCTTTCCAGTTAACGTACAGCGCAGAGGTGCCATTTCGAGCAGCCCATCTGACTCCAGCGCCAAATAGAACAAGAGAAGGTGACATTGTTGGTTGAGTAGTAGTTGCTCCAGCAACCGTGGAACCAAGAAGCGACAGTAATAGAATAATGGCTAATATTATGAACTTCCATAGATGGAGTTTGCATGGATGATTCATCGCGCATTCCCCATTGTCACATAAAACCCGGGGCGCCAATGAATTAAAGGGTTTTTATCAAGTTTTCTTGACAAAACAAGTATGTAACTCTCAATTTTCAGTCAAGATTTCTTGACTAACCTTTTCCATCTATTTTGACGTTATTTTTTCTGCTTATCCGTTTCGGATGCGTTGCGCTTTCTTTTGAATGCTATAGCTGCAACTGCAACTGCTATTACAACAGCTATGATCGATATATAGACGACGATGTTCATTGGTGTTTCATCGACCTGAGAGGAAGCTTCGCCTAATTCTAT
>JABXGU010000361.1 GCA_016550415.1 archaeon
CACGATAGTTGGAAATGGGTCATCCCTATAAGCCTCCTCATGGTAGGTATCCTGTTAGCTTGGCCCTTCATCATGGACTTTATTATCGCCCTGCCCCCATAGGAGTGTGAAAAAAACATGCCACGACCTGGAGCAATGGAAAGCGAAATCCTCGGTACCGTCCTTAAGCGGAAAACCGCCACGATTCGTTACCCCTTCCAAGAAGCTGTCCGCCCCGAACGCCTCCGCGGCAAAATCGAACACGATATCGAAAAATGCACCGGCTGTGGTCTCTGCAGCCGTGATTGTCCAGCCACCGCTATCGAAATGGTTCCCTCAACCAAAACTAAAACCCAAAAGAAGCCCCAATTCCGCTTTGATCGCTGTATATGGTGTGGAACCTGCGAAGCCGTGTGCCCGAAGAAAGCGATTACGTTGACGCCGAATTTTGAATTAGCGGCATTTTCGTTGAAAGATGAGCATTTGTACGTTGTGTCCGAAGATCCGGAAACTGTAGAGAAAGCTGAAGAGTAGATAAATTATCTAGCGCTTTTTCAGTGTTGCATTAGTGTTGGCCTTTTAGTCGTTCCAAGAGCCTATCAACTATATGTTGGAAAGCTTGAGCGACGGGAGTTTTAGATTCAGTTACTATGAAAGGTTTGCCTTCGTCCGAGAGGGTCATGACCCTTGGATCAAAGGGGAGATCACCTAAGAAAAAGATACTGAGATCTCTAGCTGCGTTTTTGCCACCGCCTTTACCAAATAAGTTGGTGACTTTATTACAGTGAGGACAGTGGAAACCAGACATGTTTTCGATGAGACCAAGGATTGGAACGTTCATAGTGCGGGACATGATGGCGGCTTTACGGGAATCGAGTAGGGCGACTTCTTGCGGGGTGGTTACAATGATGACGCCATCGAGGTCAGGGAGGAGTTGCATGATGCTGAGGGTTTCGTCGCCGGTGCCGGGGGGAAGGTCAATGATGAGGTAGTCGAGATTTCCCCAGTTGACTTTGGAGAGGAATTCACTGATGACGCGCATTTTGAGGGTCCCGCGCCAGATGATAGGAGTATCAGCGGATTGGAGGAGGAACTCCATGGAGACAGTGAGAATGTTGAGAGGCCCGAGGACAGGTTCCAGTCCGGTGTCACCACCGATCATGCGGGTGCCTTCGAGGCCGAGCATTTTGGGGACGTTGGGTCCAGTGATGTCAGCGTCGAGGATGCCGACAACGTTACCCTTCCAAGCGAGGGCAGTGGCGAGGTTGACTGCAACAGTAGTTTTACCAACGCCACCTTTACCAGAGAGAATAACGATTTTATGTTTGACGTGTCGCATCTTTTCAGCGATTTCTTGTTCTGCGCTTGTTTGGGCGCCGACCATAAGATCTTTGGGGATTTTACCTGAGGATTTTGTTGTGTCTTTCGACATAGAAGTAATCACGACCACAGACTAGTCGGGTGGTTGGTGCTTTATGGGGAATACCTTTAATGTTACGCATCAGCAAGACATCAAAAATCCTCAAATTGATGGGGTCACCAAGTATTGAATGTTGATACGTGTTAGGTGGATTGTATGGTAAAAGTGATAGCACATCGTGGGACTGGAGAAGGCTTACTTGAAAACACGCTCACAGCCTTTCAAACCGCAATATCGTGGGGAGTAGATTGCATTGAGTGTGATATTCGGAGTTCTCGTGATGGTGTTGCAGTTATTATTCATGATTTGTCATTGGAGCGGCTATCCAATGAACCTAGAAAAGTGGCAGAATATTCATTCAGTGAACTGAAAGCTATGAAGATTCACAATGGTGATCGAATTCCTTCTTTGGTCGAATTCTTGGAGTTAGTGAAACCGCACAAGAAAATAGAAATCAATCTTGATGTCAAAGCCGTGGGTCTGGAAGCCCAGATAATGCAGCAGATCAGTGAATACGATTTAGTTCACCGAACGATGATCTCGTCGTTTATTCAACCAGTTTTGAGAGAGTTTCGTAGCCTAAATAGCGAGCTTGCAACAGCCCTATTATATGAGTATGATTTGCGAAACCCCACAAAGGTAGCTAAGGAGCTTGGATGTACTGCAATTAATCCACAATTGCATTTTATTGATTCATCTCTTGTGCACACTAGCCATCAAGCGGGTTTGGAAATTAATCCTTGGGTAATTAACGAGCCAGAGGAAATGCAGCGATTCATTGACATGGAAGTTGATGGGATTATTACGGATTTCCCACCGCGTCTACTAAATATACTCAACCGTGGAGGTGTATGAGGGGTGCGTGATTTGCTACGTGAGTTAGTATTAGCTGATGCGCCACCAGGCTTTGAAAACGAAGTTCGTGACATTGTGATTCGAGAATTAGAACCCCTTGTTGACGACCTGCAGGTCGACCCATTAGGAAATGTGATTGCTACCAAAGAAGCAAAGGAAGAAACGACATTCATGTTGATCGCCCATCAGGACGAGGATTGGGCACTGTTACTGACCTATATTAGCAACGAGGGATACATACGGTTCAATCGCTTGGTTGGTCACCGATGGAATATTCTTGGGCAAAGGGTAACCATCCACGGAACCCAGGGAAAAATTCCTGGTATAGTGGGATTGACTGCGCCTCACATCATTCCGCTGAAGGAGTATCAGCAAGGTTATCAGCCAGAATTTGATAAGATGTTCATAGATTGTGGGGCTCAAAGTGCGGAAGAAGCACGAGCTATGGGGCTGGAAATTGGTCAATACGTTACTGCAAGAAAAGATCTTGTTGAACTGGGCAATAATCGTCTGTTAGGCAACTGCTTTGATGACCGCGTGGGGCTTGTGGCAATGATTGAAACTTTTCGTCGAATCCAAAATCAGAAGCTGCCAATGAAGGTGGTGGGCGTAGCTTCAGTGCAAGAGGAGTTGGGAACTCGGGGTGCGGGACCTGCATCATTTAGTGTAGAACCAGAATTCGCCATTGCCCTTGATGTGTCACCAACTGGTGATCACCCCAACATCAAATCAGGCCTTTTACCAGTTAAACTTGGACATGGACCTGTGTTGTTAAAAGCCGATCTGTTTCATGTCACGTCAGATTTAATGAACAACTGGATTGTTAAAATCGCTGAGAAAAAGCAAATACCATTACAGGAAGCCGCATTGCGTGCTCCAATTCACTTTGGAACCGATGCGGCCGCCGTTGAAATTACAAAATCAGGAAGCAGGGCAACATCGTTGCTTGTTCCGGCTCGCTACTTCCATACTGCAAATGGGGTAATTCAGTTTTCAGATGTCGAATACACGGTTCACTTATTGATGGAATTAATCAAGTCTCTTAATCAACTGGGGAGTTGTTAATTTATGTGAAATCCGCGAGACGGCATATTGTTCTACTCAATGAGACCGAGGTCGCGCATATGGTCGGCGAGGAGATAGATGGCTTTTCGGGTGATGGTTTCTTTGTTTGTA
>JABXGU010000362.1 GCA_016550415.1 archaeon
CCAGAATTGTTTCTCCTTGCCACGTTTTGATATGACCGGGTGCCAACATTTCAGCTGCCATTGTTGTTAATCCACGCACCCTCACTGCCTTCCCCTTTAATGCTCGTTTGGCTACTTCATCAATTCCTATTCCGTTTTGCAGCAATAGAACTACTGTGTCTTTTCGTATTATTGTCTGAATTGCTTGAAGAGCAGGTGCTACATCATAGGCCTTTGTGGTTACTATGAGGAGCGAATCTTGTTGAATCTCATCAAGGCTAGTCGTAGCATTGGGTCTGTAGGTTCCTGCAAGGTCGCCTTCCACCGACAATCCCTTTTTGTTGATGGCTTCGATGTGTTCTCCCCGACCTATGAGCAAAACATTGTGCTGTTGTGAAAGCGCAGCACCGTAAGTGGATCCAATGGCTCCAGCACCAAGAATCACAATTTGCTCAAATGTCAATTTCTTTCCTCTCCATTACTCTATTCGAAACTAGCTTTTGCAAGGTGCGATAATCGTGAATTAATCAACTTAATTGCTTCCGCTAGATTGGCTCTGTTATCGAAGGATTCCGTGATTTTCAGGAGTGTAGATTCTTGTTCATTTCCTAGTTTTCTAATGGTATCAACTAGAAGGGGTAGGGCTCGAACAATATTATCAACGATTGTAATAGTAGCAAATTGGGCGGTTCGTGAGAGCGGATTCAAGTCGACAGTGATGATGCTCTTTCCTAATTTTGCCAACGCTTCTGTTCGGTCACCATCTTCCAATGGGACGAAGACAACGTCTGCAGTAAATATTCCACGTTGATCAACATGACGACGATCACTATGGATTTCTGGTATAGTTGTTTGTTGAGCCTTATCTAATCCGAATATCTCTTCAGCTCCTGCCTCTATGAGAACTCTGGCAATCGCTTTCTCTCGCTTTACGGAACGATGATAAAGATTCACCTCAAGTTTTGCCTTTGCAACTTTTGCCAATTCAACAAGCTCATTGGGCGATAGTGCAGCTACATTCCCATTCACTGAGAGAATTGGATGCTTAGCTGTTATAAAACTCGCAGCTGCTGCGCGAATTGCATTTCTGGCATTTCCTGTTGTCTTTTCCCCAAGCAGATAATCAAAGGCTTCCCCTCGTCCATGAGCAAAAAGACCAAAGGTTGAGGTAATTCCAATTTCATAGCCATGTACAAGGCGATTTCGTATACGCAAAGACTCTGCTCGTGGATGTTCCGGTGAAATTTCAATATCATTCATCTAGTATACGCACTCCTTTGCAATCCACATCCATTACAAGAATTTCACAACTAGCGGGTTTATGGGATGAGAAAATTTCCTTCACATTTTCTAGAAGGTCATGAGGAACCAAAGTAAAGACGTTTTCACCAAAAATAGCGGTGCTACAGGTCACTCCTTCATCATCTGTATCCTGAAGAATCCTTTGAATTCGTTTAGTCAATAGTTGAATGTGTTCAGCAAACTGACGAGAATACGATAGCAAATTATCTACACTTGGATGCTTCAATAGAGCGTCTGTTAGAAGACCTCCATACTCATTTATCAGTTCCCGAGCAATTGGGTCGCTCAGCAGTTTTGGAGTAGGAATTGGACCAAAAGGCAAACAAACAACAGAATATTCCGGATTGTTTGGAATTAAGTGAACTTCTCCCTCTCCTGGTCCACCAGGTTTTGCACGAATTTCTATTCCACCAACAGTCTCTGCAATAACTGTACCTAATCCAGTCTGACACTCTACCTCAACGATGTGGGCAATCTGTGCAGCCTTCAAATCTGAAAATCCTAAACCGAGACTTTCGTTTAGAGCAAAAGCAAGGCTCAATGCAGCTGCTCCACTGGTTCCAAAACCATAGCCTATTGGGAGTTCCACCTCATGATTGATATTAATTTGAAGACCTTTTTCAGCGGCAAAATCAAGAAACTTGGTAACTATCCGCTTCGACACAGGAACAGAAACAGCAGGTCTATCATTAATTCTAA
>JABXGU010000031.1 GCA_016550415.1 archaeon
GTATTCTGCATACTTGAAACGACTGGTCGTTCATTCTCATCAGTTATCTCAGGAAGCCAGGCTTGAAAGGCAGTCAATAGAAATGCATAGAAGAATTTGAAAAGACATAGTGTAAATAAGTAGTAGCCAAAGAGCACCCACCCAATCATTGGATCAGGAGAGCCAACAGGAATGAAGAAATGAGGAATGAAAAGAAGTATTCCAGCAATTGCAAGACCTGGGGTGCCAACTATTACAAAGGGCTTGCGTCTTCCATACCTTGTTTCTAGGCCATCACTGTAATAACCAGTTAACCAATGTGTAAAACCAATAACAAGAAATGCTAAACCCTGGACAATACCGTTCAAAAACCAATCTAACTTGAAATACGTTGAGTAGACGTAGAAGGTTGTAAGACCAACAAGTGACAAAAGGAAAGACGATCCAAATCGACCCATACCATACGAAATCTTCTTGTAAAACGGAAGCATTTCAAACACCTTAGAAAGATTTGTGATAAAGCATTTAGTGCTAACTTCAATTTAAGTGCATACTAAATGCCTTAACTAGGCTTCTAGAGTGCTGCAGGTAAATTCCAAGATGCTTTTGCGTTTTATGCATAAAATAATCAAAAAAATATCAACACTCGAGAATGCCACGCCTTAATAAAAACAAAACTTTATTAGTAGCCTAACAGCTCGTGCCAACAGCTTAAGAGGAGAATTTACAGTCAAATAAATTATATTGGCAACTCTATTCGCTACAAAATTTATTGAGGAATTTTACCATGGCAAAATGGGTTTACCTATTCAGTGAAGGAAACAAGGACATGCGCGACCTCCTCGGCGGAAAAGGCGCCAATCTCGCCGAAATGACCAACGCAGGACTACCAGTACCCCCCGGATTCACAATAACAACAGAAGCCTGCAACGCCTACTTCGCTGCAGGCAAAAAATTCCCCAAAGGCATGTGGGACCAAGTCCTCGAAGCAATAGCAACCCTTGAAAAACAAACAGGAAAAACACTCGGAGACCCAGCAAACCCCCTACTCGTCTCATGCCGCTCAGGCGCTAGGATAAGTATGCCCGGCATGATGGACACCGTTCTTAATATTGGTCTTAATCCTAGGGTATTGAAGGGTTTTGCTAAGCTTACTGGTAATGAGCGGACTGCTTGGGATGCTTATCGTCGTCTTATTCAGATGTTTGGGAATATTGTCAAGGGTATTCCTCGTCATAGATTTGAAGTTATTCTTGACGAGTTTAAGGAGAGGACTGTGGGTGGTAGGGATACTGACCTCACTGTTGCGATGTTAAAGGATCTTGTGGCAGATTTCAAGTCTCTTTATGAAAAGGAGTTGGGTGAGAAGTTTCCTGATGATCCTTTGAAGCAGATTCGTCATGCGGTTGCTGCGGTTTTTGATTCTTGGTTTGGTGCTCCAGCCATGTCTTATCGTAACGCAGAAGGGCTGTCGCACGACTGGGGTACTGCTGTCAATGTTCAGACCATGGTCTTTGGTAATATGGGTGAGACCAGTGGGACTGGGGTTGCTTTTACTAGGAATCCTGCCACTGGAGAGAAGCAGGTTTGGGGTGAGTATCTGCTTAATGCTCAAGGTGAAGATGTGGTTGCTGGTATTCGGACACCTCAACCTATCTCTGCGATGGCTGGTGAAATGCCCAAGCAATATAAGGAATTTCTTCGCATTTGCAGTCGTCTTGAACGTCATTATAAGGACATGCAAGATATGGAGTTCACCATTGAACGTGGTAAACTGTGGATGCTTCAAACACGCACGGGTAAGCGCACTGCAGTGGCTGCTGTGAAGATTGCAGTTGATATGGTTAATGAAAGATTGATTTCGAAGAAAGTAGCTTTGATGCGGGTGAAGTCTGGTCAAATCGATCAATTTCTTCATCCCCGTTTCGACCCAGTAGCTGTGCAAAAAGCCAAGGATAGCGGCAAATTGTTGGCTGAGGGGCTCAACGCTTCACCAGGTGCTGCCACAGGTATCGCAATCTTTGATGCTGATACAGCTGTGGAGCGAAAAGAGGCTGGGGAACAGGTCATCTTGGTTCGACCTGAGACTAACCCAGATGATGTCCATGGGATGGTTGCATCTCGAGGAGTTCTTACGCAAAGGGGAGGCATGACATCACATGCTGCAGTGGTTGCCCGGGGATGGGGTAAGGCTTGTGTTGCTGGCTGTGAAACTATTAAAATTGATTTAGAGGCTCGTACCTTTCGAGTTGATGATAAAGTAATTCGGGAGGGTGATTACATCTCCATTGATGGAACAACTGGGGCTGTATTCAAAGGAAAAATCTCAACAATTGAACCCAGCTTTGAAGAGGAGAAAGAACTTGTAACACTACTAGGCTGGGCTGATGAGATTCGTAAGCTTGGCGTATGGACCAATGCAGACAATCCTCCGGATGCAGCACGAGCACGTGCTTTTGGAGCTGAGGGTATCGGTCTTTGTCGCACAGAACATATGTTCTTTGAAGAGGAAAGACGACCATACGTTGTCAAGATGATTATGGCTAAGACACAAGAAGAACGTCAGAAACTACTGAAGAAACTCCTTCCCTATCAGCGGAAAGACTTTGAAGGTATATTTCGTGCGATGGATGGCTGTCCTGTAATTATTCGTCTAATTGATCCTCCTATGCATGAATTCCTACCATCTAAAGAGGAATTGTTGGAGGAAGTCTGTAGACTCGAAATGGAAATAAAATCCAATCCAAAGCCTACTAGACTCAAGAAGTTACGTAAAACCTTGAAAGATACCGAGAAATTGCTGACAACGGTTGAGAATATGTGGGAAGTTAATCCCATGATGGGACTTCGAGGCTGCCGTGCTGGTATCATGTATCCCGGTTTAACTGAAATGCAAACCCGTGCAATATTCGAAGCTGCCTGTAATGTTGCTAAGGAAGGTGTAAGTGTCTTCCCTGAAGTCATGATTCCTCTCATCAGTCATGTCAACGAACTCAAATTAGAACGAGAAAAGCTGGAAAAGGTTGCCAAGGAAGTAATGGCAGAAAAGGGTATTGCGCTTAAATATAAATTTGGGACAATGATTGAAACTCCACGTGCTGCATTAACTGCTGACGAAATTGCCATTTATGCTGATTTCTATTCATTCGGTACAAATGATCTAACACAAATGACCTATGGTGTAAGCCGGGATGACGCTGAAGGTAAATTCCTCCACCAATATGTAGAACGCGGAATCATTCCTAGCAATCCTTTCGAGATACTCGACCAAGATGGTGTAGGTGCCTTGATGAAGATTGCAGTTGAGAAAGGACGTGCTACCAAGCCAGACCTAGAGATTGGTGGCTGTGGTGAACATTTTGGTGAACCACGTTCTATAGAGTTCTCACATATCGTTGGATTAAATTATGTTAGTTGTTCTCCCTACCGTGTACCCATTGCCCGACTAGCAGCCGCCCAAGCTGCACTCCAAAACAAGTATGGACGTAAATAGCTAGAAAGGCCTTGTAGGTTGACATAGCTTGTCTGATCAAACGCAAATTATACGACCCATGAAAAGAACTGATTGGCGATCGTTTAAGCATCTTGATTCAGAGATTTTTCCTGAAGACAAGATAACTAAGGAAGAATTCACCCGGTTTGCTAAAGAAGAAGGCTCATTTATTCTTGAATCAGATTCTGGAGTTCTCATTGGCTATCTGATTCTCCGTCGATTCGGAGATGATGCTGGTCATCTTGGTCGAATAGGTGTTGCCAAGTCCATGCAAGTTAAAGGATTTGGGACAAAACTAATGGAATTTGCCCTCAACTGGTTTAAAGAAAAAGGTGGAATTCAGCAGATTATTCTATATACTCAAAAAGACAATTTTGCAGCTCATAAGTTATACAGGAAATTAGGGTTTGAAGTAGTGGGTACTACTTGGCATTACTTTGTACCCTTTGAAACGCTTAATCCCTCAGGATTGTATAGGTGTCAGCTTATCCAATCCAGTGAAATTAAGGTTGTAGGGAAACAATACAATGTTTCTTTGCCTACAGCTCAAATTAAGAGATTCATTGAAAGAGGACAACTAGTATTCACTTTAAAATCTCCAGATGAGAAAATTGTAGGCGCCTGTCGTTTTTCACCCAGCTTTCCAGGTTGCTTTCCCTTCGAGATAGAACACGTTGAAAGCTTTGATGATTTCATTTCTAGCCTACGTCCTTACAGCTTACCAAAATTCGATTATATTCGCGTCACTTTCACTGATAATGCTAAACTTGCTCAGCTTTGCAAAAATCGAGGCTACCGACTTCACCATGAACTCCACAAAATGCAACTTGACTTAACAAAATAACCATCATGAACCAAGAAATGGATAGTAACTAGAACATAAAAAAAGGGAGGGGACGGACACCATTTTTGGCGTCCGTTGATTACCTTCAATTATTGTGACGGCGTCTTCGCCGAATCACAAAGACTAGTCCCATGCTAAAGAGTAGGCCAAGTGCTACAGCCTCAAATGGGAATCCGGGTATAGGCGGTGGAAGATTTGTTATTGAGAAGTCAGCATCGGATTGGTCTTGACCATTGAGCTCATAGTCGTGTGCCACTACGCGAACCAAGTATTGGCTACCATCAGTAACTGTAGTAGTGTCCCAGCTTGTGCTGGTGGTCGTCAGACCGGTAGCAATGGCAGTCCAGCTACCACCACTGTTGGGACTATAATAGACATCATAGGAAGCAACGGGGTCTTTATTGGGGTCGATAGCTGTCCAACTTATGGTGACAGTTCCTGTAAGAGTCTCACCACCATTAGGATAGGTCACAGTTACCACTGGTGCCCGGTTCTCTGACAGCCACTGGAAGGTGTTCACTGTTAGGAGAATGTTGTCGTGCTCATGGAAGTCGCTAATACCGTCACCATCAAAGTCTGATGTTCCTTGGAAGAATTGGAAGTCCGTTATACAAACAACTCGACCCAATTGATATGTGGTAGCAGCAAGAGCCGCGACACCATTTGCTGGATTCACACCTCCCCAAGAAGCAGAACCATCAGTATCAGTGGATACCAACGCTGTACCACTACCAATGGAAACCATCCCAGTACCTGCGTTTATTTCGATACGGGAGACCCCCTGTGTTATTGCATGTGTGCCAATGTTCGCACCATCGTAGATAACGTAGTCAGTTGATCCAATATAATCATCGGAGTCCTCCAAGTCGTCAGTGTCATGCCAATCGAGACCGAAGACGTTACTAATGGGATCAATCCGATCACGGTTTCCACCATTATCGCCAAGAAGGAGGAGTCCTCCACCCGCTGCGACAAAGTCTACAATACTGGCATTTTCGCTGGCACTATAAGCTGATGAACCATCACAGATCACTAAGATGTGTGCTTGGTCTAGGAGGCTTGGATAGAAAGTGGACATCCAATGAATTGTATAGCCGTTGCTTGTGAGATAACTACTGAAATCACGATATCCAGCAGCATTAATTGGCCATCCCGGACTGTGGGATTCCTCAAAGAGGATGATACGCTCCTTTAGTCCTGCAGCAGATAGCCATCGAATCGTGTTTATTGCGTAATCATCGTTATTGCTGTCAAAGTAAGTGTTGTCTCCATCACTGTCAGGGTTTGTATTGTCGTTCAAAAAGTTCCAGTCCATAATAGCTGAAACACGACCATTTCCAGCAGTCACCAATGCAGCAGCCATTGGAACGCCATCTGCTGCACTTCCGCCACTCCAGTCAGATGTACCATCTGTGTCAGTGAAAAGTATTGGGACAGCATCTGTAGGAAGCGCCGAAAAACCTCCTACGCGGTCGAGTTCAAGTCGAGTAACACCTACAGTAATCGAGTGGTTTACAATGTTATAATTTCCACCAGTGTTATCATAGAGATTGTAAGAATCCGGTACTAGGGTATCATCGGTATCAGTAAGGTAATCTGCGTATCGTGTGAATCCGAATTTTGTCGTTACAGGATCTAATTCATCACCAAATGCACCCCAATCTGTTGCGACAAAGAGACCTCCGCCATCAAGGACAAAGGCTTCAATGGCATCTGCCTCAGCCGCAGTTAAGGTTGTTGTTCCCGATGTAAGCACGAGGACATCACAAGCCTCAATAAAAGCTGAACTAAAGGCGCCCAAGCTTGATACAGCAAAGCCTTCTGTCACCAAGTCGTCTGCAAAGCTGCTAAGGTAATTGAAAATAGTGCCATATGGACTATGAAAATTGCTGAAGACTACGTGGCGGTGTAATCGTATTGCATTGCCCAGTAGTTCTTCACAATTGGATTCAGTTGTATAAAAGTCGAAGCCAAGTAAAACTATATGTCCCTTATCCATGATTTTGTGCACAACCACAGGATCATTAGTGCTATTATCAACTACAATCGTTGTTTCAGGTGTGTTGAAGCTGATAGATCCATCAGGTGCTGTCCAAGAAGATGCAACATTTCTTGCAAGGGCGTCGGATGTATTTGCGAGGTAGATTGTGTTAAGCCATTCATCACTGACTCCATTGATTTGCATAAGTCCTGATGAATTATAGATGTGAAATGTAATTCCGACATATCCTGCCCAAGGATATATGGCGTAATCCAAGAGGATGACGATTCCGCCATCCTGCACAAAGTTCGTAAGAGTGGTCGCCCATGCTGTACCAACGGTCTTCATCTGGGCAACAGTCGCCTGTTCCTGCTCCACAATAAGGAGAATATCATGATTAGGCAACTCTGAAGCTAAGTTAGTGTAATCTGTTAGATCAGTATAGTAATAGTCTGTTCCATAGGTGTTATTTATTGCAGCCATTGTGTGTTCGTATTCACCGCCTGGATTGGTGTCTGCATATTGATTGTAGACCAATATGGAGACTGGAAGTATGCTATGGGGAGGCTCCGGTGCAGGAGGAACCGGCTCAGCACCACGAACCGACGTAGGCAAACCGGAGTATGATGTTGAAGACACTAGTCCAATACTAAGGAATACCGAAGAACAGAAGAGAATCGAAAGCAAAAGAACATTAAAAAATTTGGTTGAATTCATTTTTAATTCATTCCTTAAGCTTGCTCAAAGGATAGTTTATGCAAGCCCAATTACGAATACTCAAGAAATTTAGATTATTTAAGGATGCAGTATCTCTGAAAATTAACTTTTTTTCAATAGTTTACTAAAAAAAGAGGGAGGGAGGTGCAATGATTAGTGGTGCACCTCATCTCGTCTGCGTCGCCGCATGACAAAGACTAGTCCTAGGCTGAAGAGTAAGCCAAGGGCTATTGCTTCTAATGGGAACCCTGGTATTGGTGGTGGAGTTGGTGTCGGAGTAACATTGTCTATGGAGAATACGGCATCAGACTGGTCTTGGCCACTGAGTTCATAGTCGTGGGCTACCACTCGAATCAAGTACTGGTCGCCATCAGATACACTAGTTGTGTCCCAGTTGGTTGAGGTTGTTGTGAGACCAGTTCCTATGCTGGTCCAGCTGCCACCATTGTTGTCACTATAATAGACATCGTAGGATGTTATTGGGTCCTTGTTGGGGTCAACAGCTGTCCAACTCACTGATACTATCCCTGTTAGGGTTTCAGCGCCATTCGGATAAGTGACATTTACAACTGGAGCACGATTTTCTACAAGCCACTGGAAGGCATTCACTGCAAAGAGGTTGTTATCATGTTCTAATAAACTGGAAACACCATCACTATCCCAATCACTAACATCGAGAAAGTTGAGATCGCAAACACAGACCACGCGGCCTAGACCGTGTTCAACAGCAGCCATGATGGGAAGACCACTGGCACCACCGCCATCATGCCAAGAGCACGTGCCATCTATATCTGAACTCACAAGCGCTGTACCGCTACCAATAGTATCGAAAGCTGTAGTTGTATAAACCTCTATTCTTGAGACGCCCTGAGTTATGGGATGCACACCAATATTTGCACCATTGAAGAAAATGAAGCTTGGGTTACCTCCTACGGAGTCGTCTGAATCTTCTAGATATGAGGTATCATTCCGATCAATACCGAATTGATTACCGATGGGGTCAGTCCTGTCACCGGCTAAATCAAAGTCGGTAATGAGGAATAAACTTCCACCTGTTGACACAAAGGCTTCGATAGCGTTAATCTCTGGGTTGCTGTAGGCTACAGTACCATCGCAGATAAACAGGACATGTGCTTCATCAAGTAGACTTGTATGGAAGGTCGACATCCAGCGGACCGTGTATCCATTGCTGGTAAGATACTTTCCTAAAAGGAGATATCCACCATTGATACCACTGATGGGGTTGTGAGATTCATCGAAGACGATGATGCGTTCCTTTAGTCCTGCAGCGGATAGCCATCGAATCGTGTTAGCCGCCAAGACATAGTTGTCACTATCATAGTAATCATATGATA
>JABXGU010000363.1 GCA_016550415.1 archaeon
AAAATCCCATTCAAACAACTCATAAAAACCCGATTATTCCAAATCTTTACCCTGCCTTACGTTCAATCAGCCATAACTCTACCGACAACGTTTTTCGCCCTGTTCTACATCGCAAAAACCCAGTTGGAAGCAGCTACATACCTCGCCCTGATCAGTCTAATCGTAGGCTTAGGCATGCTTCTATGCACGTATATTATTGCACGCAAATGCTTAACGTTTAACTTCCCGTGGAAAAACACCGCCAAATACACAATAGCCTCTGTAGCTATGGCAACCCTGCTTTACATCATTCCACATCCCACAAGATTGACATTGACTGTGGGACTCACTATTCTAGGAGGAATCGTATACTTCGCCACACTAGCTATAATCGACTGGGAAACGAGAGGGCTAATAAGATCGATTATGGGTGAGGTCAAGTCTAGGCTAGGCAGAACATAATCCAAATGCAATAGAGACATTTTGATGTTGTGCATGTGTGCGAGAATTGAATGTTATTGTTTCTCTCTATAGTAGCTTAGCCCAGCCGTGATCCCTGTAACCAACGCTTCAACAACGACTACCGTCGTCAAGTTGCCTTGTGTAACAATGTATGTGCAGCCGATTGACAAACCGTGTAGCAAGGCGAGAACCACACAGAGCTTCGGCTTAAACTGAAACACCATCGCCAGTTTTCACCTCCCTTCTAGTTATTTCTTCTCAACACTGGCAGCCGCAACTTCCTCTGGTTCCCACAGCTCCCATCCCTGCTTGACCAACATCTTACGCAGTTCATCACGTCGTATGACACTAAGCTCAAACGCCTTCAACTGATCCGAGACGAGAAGCTCAGGCACCTCTGGAGTCCCCCAAATCAGACGGCAATCCGCCTTTCTAGGATCCAAACCCGCTTGCTGAATCACGGACCAGAAGATATCTCGCTCACAGATTCTCTTTATGAAACGTTGAAGAAACATAACCTTACGTTCAGCAGTTTCTAAGAAATACATCAGCTGTATACAATATGAGACGCATCCACAATTTCTACAATTTCGAAGTCGAGGTCGCCGAAAATCTCGATTTTTCCTTCCTTTTTTGGCCTTTTAGGGAGGAGTCTCCTTTGAGATTTCGTAGGATTTCATTAGAATTTTCATGGTTGCTTCGAAGTCTTTGGCTGTGTGGATTAAAGGAAAGAAGTTGATAATTGGAGGATGAGTCCCAAAACGAGGGCTACATTTGTTGGTGTTCTATTGTTATTCAATAAGCGAGACTCCTAATCTTAATGGTGTTATCTGAGAATACTCCAATAGTTACAAGTCTTTGATAATTGAAATCAGTTTTGGCACGGTTTTTTCCATCAACATTTCCGCTGGAATCTTGGTTATTCTTTGGTTGTTCCATGAGACTTCGAGGCCGCAGAGTAATGCTTCGTAGGGCATTTTTGGGTATCCGTCATGAGTCGCCATTCTAATTAGGCGTCGGTGCATGTAATAAAGTTCGGGCATTTTGTGATATGGCATAGAGTGTATGACCTTGACGTTTGGCCGTTTTATTTGATGAGGGTAGCCTAGTATCGAGACTGTTTCTTTTGGATGCTTTTTGACATAATCTAGTATCCATTTGAGGCGATAGGTTTCGGGGTCTGGACAATAGTACAGGATGTCTCGTTTTTCGCCGTGGTATTTTTGTTTCTTAAACATCCTTGTGTCGATGGGTATGGGAATAATTTTACCTTTTTCGGTTTTCATAATTTGCTTTAGTTCCTCTGTGACGTATAGAATTTCACTGCATGTGTTTAGAGTGAGTCGCCATAACATTTTTTTTATGCTCTCTTTGGTCTTTGCGTATCTGAATGCGTCGGAACCTATGATGTGTATTAATGATTTTTTTCTTAATAATTTGATGAATGGTGTTGTTCTTGTGAGAGACGTGAGGTGTATTCCGTAGATTACGTTATACTTCCTGAGTAAAAATGGGTTTGGGATTTTCGAGGGTGGTATTATGCTTGCATTTATTCCATAGTATTGAAGCTGCTGGACTAGGATTCTGGCGTTGTGTGTCCCGACAAGCAGTATTTTCATGTTTTTGTGTATGCACTTGCACCTCTTGAGTAAGGCTTTATAGCTAGCTAAATAGTAATGTGGAACGATAATATTTTTGATTTGGTTGTTCATAGAGAATTGGGCACTGGAGGTGTAGGCATATCGTACCAGTCTGCTTTTAGGGTCGCGACAAAATTTTCCAGAAAAGTCTACACGTTGGGCTTTAAATGAGTGTGGTATGTTGCGTCGACATTCAAGTGTTCTTGTTACTGGTAGAGCAGGATTTATGAGTAGTCATGTCGTTGATAGGCTACTGAGCGATGATTCCGAAGTCACGATAATAGATAATTTCAGAACAGGGCGACTGGAAAACGTGGCTCATCATCAAGGTAGAAAGGATTTCCATGT
>JABXGU010000364.1 GCA_016550415.1 archaeon
CCTTTCCTCTTATTTGAACGTGGTAAGTGAAATCGACGAGCTTCTCAAAACGAAAGGAATTCGAACTTTCCAACTCATTGGGCGTACTCCGGATAAACAGGCGGTTCTTGCAGAATTTAAACAGGCTTCTCCACCTGCAGCAGTTATTCTTTCCCCTGTTGGAGAACGAGATCTCGACTTGCCTGATACTGACCTGCTTATCATTTGCGACACGGTAAATACGACTAAGACGATTTATCAGAAAATGAAACGGAGCCGCGGTGGACAAGTGGTTTTTCTTATTTATGCGAATACTTCAGAGGTTGGTAAACTCCGACGACTATTAGATAATATCATGGAGCGATATCCGTGGTCAACCCGATTAGGTGACACCAGTTCCTTGCATTAACCGCATCATAAGAATTGAGTATTGTAAGATGATGACAAGATCGACTCCCTCGATTAAAAACTGAGGGCAATGAGCGAAATAACGACTACAGCTCCAGTAAAAATTAGATATTGGATCCGCCTCAATCGCCGTCGCCCCGGATACGCTGAAAAATCGTAGGTGAATTCCAAGGAGCATTCCTCCCTTCAACCAAAATGCTTCTCCTATTAAAACGCAAGAATATCGACTTTGTATTACAAGGATTTAACAGTATGAGACGATGTTTCAAACCAGGAATCAAGAATGGTTGCAAAGAAAGATATCAAAACTGAAGATTCACAATCTTCTACAATTATCTATCCTGTTTACGTTTCTGAAAGAGTGTGCAAGGCAATTTTCAACCATTGTCTCACTGAGGCTTCCGGATCCTCACGACGTGAGGCTCTCGGGGTTATTCTTGGGTTTCGTCGTATTTGGGAAGGCGAGAAATACATTCGGGTTACCGATTGGGCCACTGGTCATGTTGACGCTAGTATTGCTCATGCTCGTTTCACACCAGAAGGTATACTCGAATATCGAATTGCCTTACATGATCGTTATGGAAATAACCCTCATTCCCCTCGAGTCGTTGGATTGTGGCATTCTCACCCTTTTGGAGGAGACCCTCAATTTTCATCAACAGACCTGCAAACATTCTTCAATACCCCATTCTGTGCAGAAGGAAACATCTTCTTTCTGATTGATCCAATTAGCCGAATCTTTAAAGTGTACATGCTTCGCCAGCGCTCTGACGAACCTGGGCTTCAACTTGACCAAGTTGAATGGTGTACCTATCGGCCTTCAGTTCCCCTTATTGAAGCTATCCCCCCTGAAGACACCGATTCAACGGATGAGGAGGAACCATCTAATGGCAAAGAAGAAACCAACTCCTGTTGATCTCCAATTCTTCGAAAAAGACCAACATGACCGCACCCGTCGCTGGTTAGGCAAAACCAACTTGGAAACCATTCAACAATCGAGTGTTCTTATGGTAGGGGCTGGTGCAGTGGGTAATGAAGTCTGCAAGAATCTCGGACTTCTTGGAGTGGGCAAAATCATATTGGTTGACCCCGACAAGGTTGCGGCTTCAAACCTCAATCGCTGTATCTTCTTTAGACCCGGGGATCATGAGGTCAAGTATAAAGTCGATGCTATAGCTGAGCGACTCCCTAATCTTGCAACAGACACAATCATTGAACCTTATCCGGTTCCTATTCAGGAAGCTCCTGATTCCGTGTGGAGTGTAGATTTAGTACTAGTTGGAGTCGATAATCATTATGCCAGGTATCTACTGAATGCAAAGAATCTCAGTCTAGCTACGCCACTTCCTGTCATCAACGGAGCAATGGGAAAGGACTTTGTCACAGTCGAAGTGCTTGCTCCATCTCAAACAGCATGTTTAGTCTGTTCCTGGAGTAAGGATTTTGTTGACCACGTCGTAGCTAATCAGGTTCGAACTCGTTGTGATCCCTTTTTTGTTGATACTATTCCGCGATTTCCTATGATTAGTTTTGTCACCTCCATTGTTGGAGCTGTGATGTCTTGGGAGGCAACAAAGATTCTCGTGGGGCTGAAGCAATGGCAAAAAACGGGAACGTGGCAAGAAGAGCTTGAACCTGCCTTGGGTCGTTATATTCAATACAATTTGCACGAACACAAGTCGATGACAGGACTGATTATGCCGAATCCGAGATGCGCTGAAATCTTTTGTAGAGATAAACGGAAGCATGCCTAACGTGCTAGATTAAGCCTATGGTTTTCTGCCAATAGGTGGAAGTAGGTTTGTGATCAGCCCAGAGCCGTAAATTCAAAGTAACCTTTGGTGCTGTGGTTGGCATGTGAATATTTAACCGAAGATTTATCGGAGATTGTAAACGAGGGGCAAATGGTTCGAGAGCTACAACCTGATCCATTAAACCATCTGAAAGTGTGGCTGTCATTACCAACTGGTCCAATGGATGTTCACGACTTGTTTTAGGAATCAAAGCAATCTTCAAGGGTAGCTTGCTTCCCCGGGGAACAGCATCAGGGATTTGAACTTGCATTTCAGCAGGGGCTGCTCGCAGCCTGGAATTGGAAGACTCGGGAACACTAACTACGCGCTTAACCTTCCATCCTGTTTGGATTTGCGGTTGAGAGGTTCTCCCTTTTTTACTATCAATTGTAGTCGTTTGAAAATGCCAACTTACCTTAAATTCTTGGCGAATTCGTGTATCCATCCAGTTCCCAATAATTAGGGGGATATGTCTATTAGTGACTCCTAATAACCCCAAGGCTCCATGCCAGGTGGGGTCAACAGGAATCCACTGTCCACGAATCCACACCTGGCTCCATGCATGACGTTCCCAACTTTTACCATCAAAAGCATATCCTGCTTCAAGGCGTGCGGGGATTTTATTCGCTCGGCAAAGAGCCGTAAACAAGGCTGCATATTCCGTGCAATCACCAACACGCTTCTCAATAGCATACGCGGCCCCTCTCTCATGCTCTTGCCTTACATACCGCATTTTCTGTGTAACCGCTTTCATAGCAGCTTGGGTGTATTGAATGGGAGTGCCATGGTCTTTGGCTAAATCCCGAGCTAGATCCTTGATCAGGTGATGATGCGATTCGATGAAGTTTTCAGGTTCAGTAAATTTCACGATATTTACTGGAATGGGAATTGATGGCGACGTTTTAGGAAGAGTGTATCGAATTGCCCGATTACGGACGAGGACCGTATATCCACAAGTGAAAGTTTCTCCAACAGACAACTTATCACAAGTAAACCGGCACCATCGATTGCCTATGAGATCATTTTGTTGCACACCATTTTGTGGTGAGAACTTGATGTTAATGATATCCTGTCTCGGTGGTAGAGATGGAGGAGAGGCAATGTTGACTTGAACCTCGCTTAAGGGTCCTTTGGTCGTATTTGTGACTGTTGCAGAATAATTCACACGATGGACGACGATGGGTGGATGGCCACCTTTTAGGATGAAGCACCCCATCACTAGATGGTCTTCTGGAGGTCCCCGTTGAGGATATTTATCGACGGCAAGTTTGATTCGCGTTTCGTGAAAAGCTACAAGAACAGAGTAGAACCCTGAAAGGAGTGCTTTGTCCAAAGGCAACGTGAATTGACCCGTATTAGTTGGTCCGAATCGGAAGGGAACTTTACTCACAGTGCGACCAAAAGGATCAATGACATAGACAGCTCCACTATCAATTTTAACATTTGACCTCGCCTTTGCTGTCCGAGTAATGTGGATTCTAATTTTTTGCCCCGCTTTAACACATGGCACTCCGTCTTGTCTTGATGGCGCACTGATTTTCAAAGAGACCGGGAGATTAGTCGTCATCATCTTGTCCTACTGGGTCAGAGCTAGAAACTATTTCTGGGTCTTCATGATCTGGCAGGATAACTACCTTTCCCCTTGGTTGCCGCTCAAGTC
>JABXGU010000365.1 GCA_016550415.1 archaeon
AGACTATCATACAACAGAATCAACGATCCTGTCACCATAAAGGGGAAATGAAATGAAACCTTCTTAACGATGCCGCAGTTTATCCATCAAAAGCGGTGTAGCAACCACTGGAATAAAAGGTAAAATAGCCGCGGCAATTATGCGGATGATTTCGAACTGATTCAGGTCCGGCAATCCTTTGGGCAATCCTGAAGCTGAATGAAACCATGGATAGGCCCATAGAGTAATTACTGCAAGAGGAAACATACAGGCTATAATAACCAGTGTGGTTGTCGTAATGAGGTTACGTCGTCTCGCGATATAAAAGGCTGCCAACACTGTTACGGTCAGTACGATAATTGTAATGTTCCATATCCATGTCGCCGCAACATCCCCGGTTAGGGACGTCATCATCAAATAGATAAGTGCAAATATCATCACTCCCACCACCAGTACCAGGTTCAACCGGTACAATGTCCAAAATAAGAGAACAGTGCCATACAAGCCTAAGATGGTCATAGTCGCGATCTCAAGTGGGGAACTATATTTCAGTGCCCATTTCACAGGTGATATCCAATTCCATTTAAAAGGTAAATATGTCGCCATCGTGTCAAGGGCTCCGGTAGCCCAATCACGTGTTAACACCACCAAACTGACTACAATGATGATAACAATTACACGTGCTAAAGATCGCACCATGGCGTGCAACCGGGCAGTCGCCAACGTACGCGTTGCCATTGGGCGTCGTAACAAAAAGTACAATGCGCCAGAGGTGTAGTCCCGACTGTATACCGCAAGGACTATGAATCCCGCAATTAAAGGTGCAATACTCATCACAATGAACATACTAGGAATAATATTTGATATTGGAGTGGACGGTGGTAATCCCATCGCCAAATTGTAAATCACATAACCCAGAATTGGGCTTATAAAACAAAGGGCTGTGAGGGGAAACAGGTGACCGGTTTGCCGCAATTCGAACCAGATCTGAGCATGCAAGGGTGACGCGAAGTGCTTCGAGGGCTTCTTCCGGAACATGCCAACAAAGGAGTCTACCCATCGCCAGCTATTCAACCAACCACCGTGCCTATATTTCGAAATACTCCAAAAAGAAATCCCACAACAAAGAAAAATGATGATAAGGCACAGGATTTTTATACCTATAAACAGGTTGAACATGGCAGTGACCTTAAGAAGGGTGTACACAAATGCCAATGCCAGGGTTATGCATAAAAAACGCGCCGGTCCACCTAGCCATGATAATGTCTGAAGAACGATATACACTGTCTCAAGTACAAGAAAAATAGTCCATGCGTCACTGATCGGCTCAAAGAACCACTTTACAAAACCGAAGACTATTAGAGTAGGAACGGCTACAGCGACAACACCATAGCCCATGTATACTGCGAGAAGGATTGTGGTGCCTATGGGAAATCTGAATAGTCGTTTCGGGAACTCGAGATCCATATTCCGCGATTCGCATTGGCCAACTAGTAACCAACCTGTGAGTATTGTAAAGAAAAGATAAAAAAGTATTTTAGTACCGTTAACAGCATTTATTATTGCAGCATCACCCAGCGTATACAATAATCCTCCGCTGAGCGGTAACAGGCAAGCAGCTATCACAGCCCAGCGTGTTCGCCGCCAGCGTTCCCAGAGAAACATCATTATTTTTAAATACATCGCTAATTCTCCCTTAGTACTGCCCGGTCGATCCCGACACGGGCCACAAAGATGTCCTCAAGTGTGGGAGGATCGTCCTGGAATACCTCACAACCCATAACCTTGGCTCTTTCACACACTTCACTTATTTCACCATTACAGAGTGCTGTCCATTCCCGACTCTCTCCCTCAATAGACAACGCACCCGGCAGTTGTGGCGGTTCCGTGAGAGACTCGGAGAATCGCAAAGTCACAAAGTGATGACTGGCCTTGATATCTTCGAGAGAATCACACATTACGATCTCTCCATTATGAATCATGGCTACATCATCAGCTACTCTTTCCACCTCTTCAAGAAGGTGAGATGAGAACAATACAGTCCTTCCCTCACTTGCCACAGTCCGTATAATGGCCGACAGTATGTCTCTTCGAACAATCGGGTCCAAACCTGAGGATGGTTCATCAAGCAATAACAGGGGCGGTCGATAGGCTAAAGCTGTAATAAGGGCTGCCCGTGCTTTCTGACCCTGTGACAATTGTTTGATTTTGGCTGATATATCGAGCTTGAATGCCCGGCACAACTCCTCCGCATATGACACATCCCAATCGGGATAGAAGGCCCTGGTGTAGTTCATCAATTCGTCCACACGCATCCAGTGTGGCAGATCCCGTTCTTCGGAAAGATAACC
>JABXGU010000366.1 GCA_016550415.1 archaeon
GTAAAAGTTATCTTCTTTTGGGAAATGAGGCAATTGCACGAGGAGCAATAGAAGCAGGACTTGAACTGGCAGCAACTTATCCAGGAACACCTGCTTCAGAGATTGGTGACAGTTTTTTTCTGGCAGCCAAGAGGGGTAAATATTACTTTGAATATTGCACAAATGAGAAGGTTGCCATGGAGGTGGCAGGTGCTGCAGCTGTTGCCAATGCCAGAGCCCTAGTTGCCATGAAACATGTTGGACTCAACGTGGCTTCTGACGCTTTCATGACACTGAACTATATAGGAGTGCGAGCTGGTCTTGTCATTATATCAGCTGATGACCCAGGTTGCTGGAGTTCTCAGAATGAGCAAGATAACCGATTTTATGCGATGCTTGGAGACACCTGTATGCTTGAACCAGCTGATCCCCAAGAAGCCAAGAATATGACTATCGCTGCCTTCAATCTTTCTGAACAACTCGAACAACCTGTACTCTTACGCATTACAACTCGTATGAGCCATACCCGAGCAGGTGTTGAATTTGGACCCATTCGTTCACCACGTGCCAAACCTAATTTTGAACGTAATCCCTTTCGATTCGTTACGGTTCCTTCTGTTGCCCGAAAAAGACATCCAATCCTAGTTGAAAAGGTCAGGCAAGCTACAGAGATTTCTGAAAGAAGTGAATGGAACAAAATTACTGGCAAAGGCCCCATAGGAATCATTACCTCAGGAGTTAGTTACAATTACGTACAAGAAGCTATAGAGACTCTAAGTGTCAAGGCAGCTATCTTCAAGATAGGTATGTCCTATCCTCTTCCAAAGAAGAAGCTCCAGAGCTTTATTGCAAAGAAAGAAAAAATTCTCATTATAGAGGAATTGAAGCCTTACCTTGAATATCATGCTAGAGCATTTGCTCAAGAGAAAGGGATTACAGTACCCATTCTCGGTAAGAGCCAAGGTTATTTCTCAGAGATAGGTGAACTCAATCCACGATTGGTAATTGAGGGAATTACTCGAGCACTTAAACTCAAAATTCCAGACCAGTTTATTAAAATTGATGAGAAGTATGAAAGGTCAATAGCAAATGTTCCTCCTCGACCTCCAATTTTATGTGCTGGGTGTCCACACCGTGCTACATTCTATGAGGTTGCTATAGCAACTGGAAGAAAAGGGATATACCCAACTGACATTGGCTGCTATACCCTAGCGATTCAACCTCCACTAGAAATAGCTGATCTTTTACTCTGTATGGGATCCAGTATTGGAACCTCATGTGGCTTAACTGCAATTCTTGAAAAACCTATTATCGGTGCTATTGGTGACTCAACCTTTTTCCATGCAGGTATTCCTGGTCTCGTTAATGCAGTATATAATCAGCATCCGGTGAAGATCATCGTAGTTGATAATCAAACTACCGCAATGACCGGGCATCAACCACACCCCGGAACTGGAATTACAGGAATGGGAACTGCTGGTACACAGATTAAGATTGAGGAGGTTGCCAAAGGAGTTGGAGTTCCCTTTGTAAAGATTATTGACCCATTGAAAGTCAAGGAGTCCATCCGCACAATCCGTGAAGCTGTTGCCTTTGATGGTCCTGCTGTCATAATCTCCCGAAGCCCTTGCGCTTTAGTTGATTTAGCTCAGAAACGAAAAAGCGGTGAAAAAATAGTACCATATGAAGTTGATCCTGAGCTTTGTCAAGGCTGCAAAGTCTGTACCGACAAGCTGGGTTGTGCTGCTGCCATATGGGAAGGAGAACACGCAGCGATTGATCCCACGCTTTGCACAGGCTGTGGCGTCTGTGCACAAATTTGTGCATATAAGGCAATTCGAAAGGTGAGAAGCGAGTGAGAGCATTTAATATCTTGTTCACTGGAGTTGGAGGAACAGGAGTCCTAACTGCTGCCCGTATTTTGGCTTCAGCTGCATTAGAGGAGGGACAAAATGTTCGCATGGGAGAAATCCATGGGATGGCTCAACGTGGTGGAGCTGTAACCTGTAGTGTAAGAATTGGAAAATCTGTTCTTGGCCCTATCATTCCATTAGGCATGGCTGATATGCTCTTAGGTGTTGAACCAGTGGAAGCACTCCGTCATGTGAATATTGTGAGCCCTAAGGGAACTATCATTGTGGGTGAATATCGAATTATCCCTACTGCTGTCCTTCTTGGTCGTTCTCAATATCCTAGTAATCAAGAAA
>JABXGU010000367.1 GCA_016550415.1 archaeon
CCCGATAATATCCAGACCTAGAACCAGATGATATGCAGATACATACCAAAGGAGTACCCACCCTTATACTCAAATCTGCGACAAGAACTGATGAGCTCTCCCAGATCCAAAACGGATCGTGAAGAGATTAACCTCTCTTCGTCCCAGTCCTTAAGGCCCGCAAGGGCCTTAACCTCTTTTTTTCGCGAATCTTATCGTTCAGCAAACCGCTGTTCAAGCCACGGATCTGCACCTTGATGATAACCCCGTTTCTCCCAAAAGCCCAGTACAGCTTCTGTTAGAAAACTGATTCGCCGCACCCATTTCACACTTTTCCAAGCATAAAGCCGTGGAACAACGAGACGAAGGGGCCAACCATCTTCAACACGGAGTGGCTCATCATTACGGTTCCAAGCCAAGATTACATCATCTTCCATCGCAATTTCCAAATCGATGCCAGATGTGTACTCGTGTTCCGCGTGAAAGAGAACAAACGTTGCTGAAGGTTTCGGCTTCACAATTTTAGCAATTTCTTTGAAAAGCACGCCTTCCCACTTATTATCAGGCACCGACCATGCCTCAACGCAATGGAAATCACTGAGCTGGGTTGTCACGGGAAAGGCCTTTAGTTCCTCGTAGGAGAAGATATGGGGGTTGTTAACTTCACCGTTGACAATGAGAGTCCAAGTTTCGGGGTTGAAGGGTTCAGGCATGCGTTCAGCAGTGCGAACAGGAAATCCAGTAATCCATCGTTGACCGGGTGGGAGTCGGGGTTTCCGTGACATGGACTTAACCTCGGTAGATGTCTCGCACGGTTAGAGCTCATATAACCTTCGGATTGTCCTTTGAATCTTCTACATTGGGTGGAGATGCCGCATTGAGTAGGAATAAAAAGTCTGCTGTCAGGATTCAAAGAGTTCTGGAGGCTTCACATATGAGAAGTTACTTGACAATATATGTGAGTAGTGAGGGTGCAGCGCCTAGCGAAGTCGTTGAGCGTCTCATGCGGATGGGGTTTCAGCCTATGGCAGGAAATTACGATTTTGTTATCGAGTGGGATGAGAACGGCACGGTGCAGGATATGATTGAGGTGGCGAATCAGGTCCATGCCACGCTGAAGGGCTGCAAGGTTATTTTCAAGATGGAATCGGTCTCGTCGAAGTGAGATTTGGGACCTTCATTATTCGATGACTTTCATGAGGAACTTACCGTTTTTGTAGAAGAGCTCATTATCCGCAAAGATTTTCCCGTCTTTAGTCATATCCGCGAGAATATCCCAGTGAATGGCTGATTCGTTTTTGCCACCACTTTCCTCAAAGCCGTTACCAAGAGCACAGTGGATTGTTCCAGTAAGTTTCTCGTCGAAGAGGATGTTTTTCGTAAATTTTGTGATACCAGGATTCGTCCCAATCGCGATTTCACCGAGTCGCTTCGCTCCATCATCAATACTCAGTATGTGATCAAGTAGGTCTTGTCCCTTCTCAGCAGTGGCTTTGGTGACTACTCCCTTTTCAAAGGTAAGGGTAATGTCTTCGACTTCTTTTCCCATGAAAATACCTGGATAGGAAAATCGGATGGTGCCTTCGACGCTGTCTTCGATAGGAGATGTGAATACCTCGCCATCGGGCATATTCAAGTGTCCGTCGGCGTTGACCCATTTTCGACCAGTGACTTTGGCTGTGAGGTCGACGTCACTGCTTTCGAAGCGAATCGTGTTCTTGGTGTTGAGGTAATTCGTGATTTTAGCTTGTTCTTTGCTCAGTTGTTGCCAGAGTTTCACAGGGTTGGGTTTGTCCACGAGGCACGCTTTGAAGACAAAGTCTTCGTATTCCTCAGTGCCCATGTTACCCTCTTGGGCAAGGCTGGATGTGGGGTAGGGTACGAGGGCGTACCAACCCTGTTTGAGCCGGGCAGTAAAGCGTTTCTGGATTTCAGTTTGTGCTTTTGCTGCACGAGCTTGTTTTGCCGGGTCAACGTTAGCCATTGCTTTTCGGTTATCAGAGGAGTAGACGACAATGTAAGAGTCGAGTTTATCAATCATTTCGAGGATTATGGGATTGACGTAATCGAGTTGGTGGTCTTGGGCATATTTGAAGAAGATTTCTTGCGTGCGGGGAAGATAAATCCGAGTAAAGGGATGAGCACCAGCTTTCATGATTTCCCGGGATAATTCGAGGACTAAGGGTTCAGCAAAAGCAGGGGCGCTCATTCCGACTAAATCACCTTTTTTGACGCCAAGTGAGTATTCAACTGTGAGTTGAGCTAACCGTGAAATACGCTCATCAACCATAGTATGTTCACCTTGAAGGTGGCCGTGAATATGCAATGTTAAGAGGAAAAAGGTTTGTATTGGAACCATACGCTTAGAAGGAGATACCACGGTTTTTACAAATCCATTTGACGCCTTCCATTCCAAAAATAGCAGGAGCTGCCAGAAGGAAGGCAATTACCCAGTCAATGGCCGTTAGCGGTATGAATCTGAAGTCGATGCCAAAGGTGGCAAGGAGTAGATTAGCATCAGGGATATACATCACTCCAGCGAACATGAGAAACACAAGTCCGATCAGGAGATA
>JABXGU010000368.1 GCA_016550415.1 archaeon
CAATTGAGCAAGGAAAAACTTGGATTTGAGCATTTAAGAACGAATGTGATAGATGCTGGAAAATGCTGTAGTTGTGGTGGCTGTGAAGCAGCTTGTCCAATCGGTGCGATTGAACTTCAGGACCTACAACCTACGCTTGTAAAGGATTGTACTAAATGTGAGTTTTGCTGGAAGTCCTGTCCACGGATGATTGATGATTACGCTCCACTTTATCCCCAAGTCTTTGGTGAAGATGCCCAGCGTGATCCAGCTCTTGGTGTGTTTCGCCAAGCCTATGCTCTTCGAAACGCTGATGAATCGGTTCGAAAACGTGCACAGGACGGTGGGGTCGTCACAGCAATTCTAATGCATCTACTAGACGCTGGAGTAATTGAAGGTGCTGTCATCTCAGGTATCGATTCGAATGAACCATGGAAGCCAAAACCGATGGTAGCAACCACACGTGACGAAATTATCTCCGCTACCAAATCTAGGTATACTCGATCCCCGAATTTAGTTGCACTAAAAGAGGCACTGAAAGAACGGAAGCTCAACCAAATCGCTGTTGTTGGAACGCCGTGTCATATTCAAGCCATCCAACGAATGCGGTTGGCACCCTTAAAGAAAATAGATCGTTCAGTTGTAATGACGATTGGTTTGTTTTGTAGTGAAGCCTTCAAGTTCAAAGAGCTCATGGAAGATAAAATTGCAGGTGAACTTGGTGTACCGTTGGAGAATCTCCGAAAACTCGACATCAAAGGCAAACTCCTAGTATTTCCTCGGGGTGCAAAGGAATCGCTTACAATTCCTTTAGGTGAAACTAAGAAGTGGATTGATCCTGGTTGTCATGGGTGTAAAGACTTTGCTTCTGAGTTTGCTGATATTTCTGTAGGCGGTGCCGGTACACCAAGTAAATGGTCATCCGTTCTTGCACGCAGTGAACGAGGACAAGCCATTATTGAAGAAATGATTTCAGCAGGTTTATTCCTGTATGAGGAGTTGTCCGAAGAGAGACTAGAACGCCTTCGAAAAATCGCGGTTCCTAAAATCCAATATTAGCACTCTTCCCTAAAGGTTGTCTTATTTCCTCTGAAAGTAAACACTTTTGACGCTAGAGCACACCAAAAGTTTCTAGTTTTATACTAAATATGCAATCGAAGGTGGTTAAACAATGAACTCTCCTTTCCTCCTAGGTGTCTTGAAACTGGGAAATATTGGAACATCGCCCTTACTTGAACTCCTTTTTGATGAACGAGCAGACCGTGAAGACTTCAACGTTGTGCTGATTGGCTCGGGAGCAAAAATGGATGAAGCTGCTGCGGAACGAAGTTCAAAACTGCTCATCGAACAAAAACCGCACTTAGTGCTTATTCCGAGTCCAAATGCTGCTTTGAAAGGGCCCGCAAAAGCTCGTGAACTGCTCAAAGATGCTGGTATCCCGGTTATCCTTCTCTCAGATTTGTTACCAAAAGACCAGCGGGAAACCCTCACTGAAGCAGGATTTGGCTATATTCTACTTCCGGCAGACTCTATGATTGGAGCACGTCGGGAATTTTTAGATCCTACTGAGATGGTGCTCTTCAATGTAGATGTCATTCGAGTACTTGCTGCAACTGGTGCGCTACGCAAGGTTCAACTAGCGTTAGATGAAGTCATTGCAAGCATTGCAGCTGGAAAAACTCCCAAACTCCCAGCCTTGGTTGTGAATGCCACAAAGGCTGTCAATGCGGGACAGTTCAGCAATCCCTATGCCAAGGTGAAGGCAAGAGCAGCTTACGAAATTGCTGTAGCGGTTGCAGCAATCAATATCAAAGGCTGCTTCAAACAAAAAGAACACGAAAAATACATTCCTACCGTTGCCAGTGCCCATGAAATGATGCGAACTGCAGCCCGCTTAGCAGATGAAGCCCGTGAAATCGAAAAATATGGCGACTCTCTTTACCGTACTCCTCACTTCACTGATGGATCACTTGGAACCCTTACAAAGTTAGGCACAAAGCCAGCAAAATCTAAGTAACCTCTTAAGTCCTAACTCTCACTATTAACTCGCTAAAACAACTGACTTGCTAGGTTTTCAGCTATTCCTTGGGCTTATCAAGCCGTGGGGATTCCCAATCCTTTCGAAGTGGATAGACATCCTTCGGCCAATCTTCAGGAAGGATTAACCGTTTTAGATTCGGATGTCCCTTAAATTTGATACCCAAGAGGTCGTGCACTTCACGCTCGTATAAGGTTGCCCCAGGAATAAGGGGTGTAATGGAGTCAACTTCAGGATGGGAGGTGGGAACCTGAATATGCAAACTCACTGAGACGGCTTTGACTTCGAAGTGATAAATCACTGCTAGTTCGCCACGCATATCCATGCCCGTAATTGTGGATAGATGGTATAATCCCCATTCCTGTTTCATGAATTCAACAGCTTTACGAACGGCTTCTGCCTTTACAGTGACATAGATACTATGCTCACGTAGGAACTCGGATGAAATGAAATCGCTGCCCATGGCTTTTTCGAATTCAGCCATCATTTCAGCTTCTTTCTTGGTGGGTTTCTTTTGGGGCTTTTCTTCTTGTGCCATTATTTGTTTCCTCCACTATCTCAGAAATATACTCATGAACCTGCTAGTTTTCCAAGTAATGCGGCAACGCCATAAATGATTGCTTCTGGTTTCGGTGGGCAGCCAGGAATCCATGCATCCACAGGGATAACATCCTCCAACCCACCAGTGACGTTATAGCACTGTCGGAAAACACCACCTGACATCGTGCACGCCCCGATGCCAACAACAAATTTGGGATCCGGGGTCTGATTGTAAATTCGTAAAAACCGTTTGGCTACTTGTTTGGTGATTGGACCACTACAAAGGAGCACATCGGCATGTCGTGGACTCCCTTTCAATAGGACGCCAAACCTTTCTAAATCATAGCGTGGTGTTAGGGCATCAAGGATTTCAATATCACAGCCATTGCAGCCGCCACTGTTTAGGTGAAGCACCCACGGTGATTTGATGCGTGCCCATGTTACAATTTTGTCAACGATACCCATCGTGTTTACCTCTTTTCATTTA
>JABXGU010000032.1 GCA_016550415.1 archaeon
AAAAAAAACAGCTCGAATTCAATCCTCGAATACATTAACAACCTCCAATACCGAAACCACTCAAAAATCATCAAATATACTCAAAAATAATTTGGAATTAAAGAATTTAAAAGAAAAATGGGCATCCACCACAACCAATCGTACAACACCAGTGTTCCCGGCAACATACACCCGCTCCATACCGCACAAAGTCTCCCAAGAGAGACCAGAGGTATTCTGTAGGTATCACAAACTAGGGCGCAGGCGAAGGGGGAGGAGGAAATCGAGGGGTAATACCACCTAATCCCTCATCATCTCCATCATCCTTCCTCCGACCTCGCTTCAGGACCTCTTTGATAATATCAAGACCTTTTTCTCGGTTATCAGGATCGATCGCAACCATGCCATAAGTTTTGATGCCCAGAATGCGTTCAACAAGTTGTGGAGAAAGCGCTCCTGGTAGATCTTGTTTGTTCGCAATTGCCAGAAGTTGGGGTTTAATATCCTTGCGACGAATCAAGTCAATGATATTTTTACTGTTAAGCACGTTTTGCAGGGTCGAATCAGTGACCAATAACATGATGTGGCTTCCTCGAAGGAAAAGTTCCCAAAGCCTACGAAAACGATCTTGACCACTCCAATCCCAAACAGTAATTTCATAAGGACCTGATGATCTGATTGCAAAATCAGTATCAGCTCGTTTCGTTCCCTCCGGATAATATGGTCCACCACCTAAACCAGGAAAACTAACTGGTCGGATAGGGGTATGCGTAGGCGACAATCCGGATAAAAGACGTTTCAGAGTGGTTTTTCCAACGCCATCATACCCAAGGATGATGACTTTGAAGGGAGAAACGATGTAGTCTTCGAGTTTTGCCATGAAGTCTTCGTATTCTGCTTCATAGCTAATTACACGTCGAAACTCGTAAGTCACGCGATCCAATTTTTCTCGCAGTGTATAGTCATCAAACCCCACGTCGGCAACAAGCACCACAACACCGCGTCCAAGTGGGGTTCCCATGTATTTGATGGGTCCAATTACTTCGATAAGCGTATCTTGGGCTTCCTTAATGCGATAAGCAAAATTTTGGACTTCTTTTACGTTGACTTTCATTTTCCAAAAGTGTTTTTCCACAACGATTTCGTCACGTGCATCAATAATGAACACACTGGTTACCACGCCCACTGGTGGTTCACGCAGCTCTTCCGGAAACGCTTCCAGAGTTGGTCGGATGGGTAACTCAAATACTTCTGTTAACATATCCTGAAAGTCCTCAAACGTCATCTCCTGGTCGATGACCAAACGTAACGCGTTAGCTGTTTTCGCGACATTCTCCCGCAGCACCTTATCTTCTTCCCATGGATTCGCCATTAGCACTATGGCTCCTCGCCCAACCGGGCTGCCCACATACTTCACATTGTCATGCTGTTCAATCAGAATCTTGCCTGCCTGCACTACCCGCGCCCCAAACTTCTTCACCGGCTCACTGACCAGAAACCCCATCTGTAATTCTGCCCTTTCTCGAATATCAAGGGAAAACACATCCGGTGTAAAATACGCGCCTTCACGTAATGGAGGCAGCTCAAGTTGAATCCGATCCCATTCCCCAATATCCGCTAACGGCGGGTGCTCCACTGGTACGGCTTCAGACTCAGAATCTTCCACCTCCTCGCTTCTAACTGACCAAGACTGAAATAACGCGGACATCTCCGCCTCCTTCCGCTTAATTGGATCCGGATGTGAAAATACCTGCTTTCCCTCCTCAACAACCGTCACAAAAAATTCAAACCGCTCAAGGCGCGCACCACACTCAGGACACACACCATCAGCACCAAACTCCACCTTCTTACCACAATTCAGACATTCCAACAATCTCAGCTACAACCCTCCAAACCTAGAAAACCAATCCCCACCTAAAAGTATTCGGAACTAGCCCAACCATCCAAAGAAATCGCTAACACTGTTGCATGAAAAAGAAAAATGGGCGTCCACCGCAATGGCTCATCTCCAATACCAGAATCCTAGAAGCAACCAACGGACTTAGGAGCTTTCTTTAAATAGTTTTGATGTATATCATCTAGATTCCTTTGAAGGAGAGAAGAAGGAAGGATTTTCTAGGAAGTGAATCGAATGAATGATCTTCATGTATTTCTGAATGCTAATAGTTTCATCAACATCGTCACCTCTGTAGTTGAAGGCTTTAAACTAGAAGTTGGTGGATTGTTATTTGGCGACTGGTTTCGGACAGTGAACAAGATTCTTGTAGAGCAGGTAATACCCCTACAAACTGCTAAGAGAAAACCTACCGAAGTTCACTTCAATGCCAGACGAACAAAACGAGTCCATCAGATGTGGGATAACCTCACAACGTACTGGCCCCTCGGAGATTTTCATAGCCACCCAGAATATCGAGGGGTAAAATACATGCCAGAACCAAGCCAAACAGACCAAGAAAATTTACGAAATGAAGAAATCGAGATAATCGTCGCAATCTGGGAAGCCGAACGTCGAAATCCACTAGATTACGTCCGAGACGGAAAACGGATTTCAGGCGCAATAGGAAAATACTTCGTTAAAATTGCAGCATGGTACCTAGACAAGAATGCAAAGGTCCAGGAAGCGGAACTCTGGGCTCCTTATATTGAAATTATCAACGCAGCATACAAAGCTGGTTTGTCCCCTCGCCCAGGTCGACTTTTCGCTCCAGAAACCACCGTATCATTTCAAGAACTGCGACCCCTCAAAAAGCTAATTTCAGAATATGAGAACAGCGTATTTAGATCAATTAACTCAATGAACTTTAACAAAGCAAACGTCATTCTTCGAAAAATCGAGAAGGTTCTCAACCAAATCCAGCGAACCAAACAATAAGAACTATTTTCAGTCGAACGGGAATGCAAACGGGTTTAAATATCTCTGAAAAAGAATGTGGTCGTCCACCACAACCACTCCACAGCACACTTCTCCCAAGCACCCAGACCACCGTACGTTCCATTATTTCTGATACACAATTTTTATTATACAATACATCAACCTGTATTTTGAGATTTGGTTATGACTTATGAGATTTTTATTCCTAAGAGTCTAAAGGGCAAACGCATCCGGAGTCTTTATACATTCATCTACCAATTTCAGGCAGTGGATTGGAAAATTTTTTATTATGGGTTCGGTGTGGACCAAGAGGATTTAGAGGAGCGCCAAAAATGTGGAAGTATCCCAAGCAATTACGGGTGCATACTCTTCGTGAACTTTCACCTTGACGCGACCAAGTTTATCGAGTACGTCAAAGGTGATGTCGACAGCGACACGTTAGTAGGCATAAGAGGAAAAATAGACGAAGACGAGTATATCGACATCAACGAATGGTTTGAAAGGGATCAGGTCAGGAAGGTGGCTACAAGCCATCCAACGGTTGTAAGTAGTGTTGAGCTTGAGCTTCTAGTGCCAGTTGTGATTACAATTGATACGCTCCCAGAAGACATTGAGGAGACGATAGCGCTCTTTGAGCAGCAAGCGAATAGAATGAAGGCGATTTGGGACTATTATCGTAACCGCCCGCCACCAATATTGGATGCGGAAATTCACCAGTGGGACACCCAGTATGTGGATCCTGCCAAGGTCGAGGGGTATATTACGGATTTAAGTGAGGAACGCAATGGACAAGAGTTCGATATCGAGTTCTTTGCTGAAGAAGTACATGAAGACGTTGAGGACGCACCCGAACAGCCAAGCTATATGCTAATTCTGAGATTGGAACAAGACGCCACATTAACAATCAAAAAGCTGGAAAAGGTCATAGACCAAGCGTTAGCACCTATTAAGCAACATATTTCAAAGCAGGCATGCGTCGCCAACTTAGTGTAGAAATTCTGAATTGGTGATAAACCTTTCACTTAGAACTACAATTGAAGAGACTGCGTGGATTTTGAAATCGTTCAATCTAGAAGAATGACTCGCGCAAAATAGAACGATAAGCGTTCACGTGTTCCTCAGTAGATTAATATCCAGAGATACACTCCAGTCTGGGCAGTGTGTGTAACAGTATGACACCAAGGAGGCTGTGGATTCTGCTTTAATTATATTATACCTCGTTCTTTTTCCAAATCCTTGATTTCTCCACATGCCATATACCCAACAATACTTCCTCGACGAATAGGATATTTCTCATCAACTTTATGTACTCGTCGTGTTGGGCTCACTCGGATCAATCCAAAATAACGATTATCTAAAGAAATTAGCCGGATTTGTATAGGGACAGGGGGATTAATTCGGCTAGTTACGATTTGCTGTATTTTATCAATATCCCAGTCTCCTTTCTTAATACCAATTGGGTGCCAAGTTTCATCTTCAACTCCAACAACAATGAATCCGCCACTGCTATTTGCAAATGCTGCAATATCCTTAGCAAGTTCCTTCTTTGATCTCGGAGTTTCTAACAATAATCTTGACTTATATTCGATTTTTTGACCTTCTTGTTTTGCTTCTAATAAATCTCTCACTAAGACTTCATGTGCAACAGCTCTTTCAGAATAGGGTTGCGATTTTGTTGGCAGAGGACTTGAAAATACTTGAAGACTAAGTTGCATATGTTTCACTCGTATATCCTGCCAGAATTCTTCTCCATTCATCGTGATGAAAATGGGATCCAGATGAGAAGATTTAGCAACTGGATTAAGAATGAATAATAAATCAATATTTAATCCCGTGTTTTTAGAAATTTTTCTAACAAGGATTTCACCTTCTTCAGATGTTCTAGACGAAGCAGTTATTAGAACTAAAATTTTTACAAGTAACCCTTCCCCATAGAGCTGCGACTCTCGAACCTGATTAAACTTCTTAAAAACTGTCTGACCAAATTCTGAAGGATTATTCTTGGGCCATGATAAAAAAACTAATCCTAAAGAATAATGAGCCCCAAAATAATTGGCATGAAAAATAAACGTACATTTATCTCTAAAATCTTGGTCAACTAGGAAATAGCCCTCCCCTAGAAGAGTCTTGAATACAGGTAAAAATTTATCAAATCGGGAACGGACCTGGTTGTTGTTAACTCCAATCTTCTTCATTTTCTTACGCGGCTCCACTCTATAACCCTCCATAATAGTGTTTCAAAATTTTAAGTAAAAAAATCCTCCTAACCTAATCGTTACACAAGCATCTGCAACACAACTTAGACGTATAAGGTGTAAAATTGTATAATATCAAGCTATTTCTTTTGAAAAAAAGTGGTTCTAATTCTCTATATGTATTCTATAAAATTTTTTCCAACTCTTTAATAGTAAATCTAGGGAGAGATTTGTGTACGTGTGAAGTGAAGTATTTGCTAATTCATCAACAATTTTTTACATCTAAACTTCTAAGAAACATGAGTGTAAAATTTTGTTTTTCTGGATATACTTGTGCAGTAATCTTTCGATTTCTGCTGGCAACAACACCGGAACAGGTCTTCTCTGGTCTTGTAGGGAACCATAAGTTGTCAGTACCGCTTTTCTCAACTTCTGCTGAATCCAGCTTCTGCTCTCTACGCTCCACATCTCTCGTTGACATTTCTGATAGGTGACATAGGGAATTTGCACAAGCTGATACCCTGGTCCCCACTCCCTCGAGGATTCCGGCGCATAGGTCAATTGCGCAAACATCTGCCCCGGCAACAGTTTCCGAAACCGAAACTCCGGCAACGGTTCTTCCTGCATCACCAAATTCTCCACAATCACCTGCACATCCGCATGACTCGCCAACCGCCCCGCAAACTTCGTCCCCGTATTCGCCAACACATACCGGCTCAACAGACTTGGCTGCTGGTCCACCGCCACCAACGCCAACCCATAGAACCGCCCTTCAGCAAAACAGCGCTCCAACAACGTCCGTGTTCCCTGCTCCCAACTACTCCGCGCCTCCGGCACAAACCGATGCGCCTCCTCAAAGACAATCGTCTGCAGCTGGTCCCGAATCGACGGATTCGCCCGCCGATACGCCCACAACGCCCCCACTAATAATTCGCCCAAGACACGTTGATCGCGCAAACTCGCCACCCCATCCAACCCCACCGCAATAATCTGCCCCGTGAAGAACCCCGGGTCAAAGCCCACCATCGTATTCAAACTGTCTCCGAGGGCTCCCATGGTCATCAAATGCAACCGACTCTCCAACGCCCGCTGCGAACTCGCCTCATTCACTCCCTTCGCCGGAAACTTCGCCACCTGCCGTTCCAACTCCCGTAAGGTGGGCCACGTCAAGGGATACTCCTCTACATCCAGCAGCCCATGGTCCGCATACAACTCCAAGATACAATCCGCGAGAATCCGCCGTGACGGCTCACTCAACCCATAACACCGCGTCACAATATCCGCCACACACCCCACCCAATCACTTGGCGCCACATTCTGCGGCGGCTCCAAGGGATTCAACTTCAACCTCGGCGCTTGCCCCACGGCTAAATCACAGGCAAAGAAGTCCTGGTGCTGCGCCCACCGAATACAGTCACCATACTCGTGCTTGACATCCAGAATTACCACACTGCCCAACTGCGCCGCCCGCTGCACCAACAGGTTCGCCAAATTTGTCTTCCCTGTCCCCACACTCCCTACAACTAACACATTCCGCAACAACTGAAACCGATCCAACCACCCCGCATCAAAGGGCTTCGCATATCGTGCCCCCATCCCGTCAAAAGAATGCGACGAAGGCTTCTCCAATCCCCCTCACCTCCGCTGCCGACGTCCGGATGGGTCCGACTGCTTTTCTTCCGCTTCAGGTTCGAGGAGGGCGTCAAGGTCGATATGCATGTCTTTAGCCAGCGTATGGAGGCGATGCATCGCCACTCGGAACCGCTTTACATCCAACAGGTCGTGAATGAGCTGCCACTGATAGAACTCGGCAACCTGCACCACCAACTGACAGAGATAATCCCGGCGCACCGGAATCTGCCCCACTGCGGACACTGGCTCCTTGCACACCGGTGTATCCCGCTCTGGAATCGGATGCTCAGGGACGGACTGGTACTCGTGTAAGCCTTTCAGGACGGCGAGGAGCTGCTGCCCACAGGCACTCAGCTGATATCCCCGCCGCGGCCCCTTCACAAACCCCAATACCACCTCCGACACCAACCCCGCCCCTGCCAACACCGTAAGGTGCCGATGCACACTACTCTTACTCAACCCCACCTGCCCCTGCAACGCCTTCACCGACGCGTCTCCCGCCTCCAACGCCCACAAGATTGCCAACCGCTTCGCCTGCCCCACCGCCTGCGCAATGGTCACCATCCACTCAAACACGGTATCCACGGCATCAGGTGACGCAGACTCAGGCACCTTCCCATCAAGAGCATTCATATCCGGATTCATCGTCTGCTACCCGGTTAAGCTGCGCGAATTTGGTTCGTTTTTATGCGTTTCGGTCACCTGCACCCCCATCCCACCAAACCAAGAAAACCAGACAACATTCGTTCCTATGCACCGCGACAACGTTGCAGCAACCCGGGACAATGAACAAACAGAGTTGCAGAAGAGTAGGACAGTTCCGGCGAAGCGCAACCACGCAAAGCCTACAAAAAGGACCACCACCATAAGAGAAGCCAGTTTTAACCCCTTCCAGCCATCCACCGAGATTCACACTATCTCTCCCCTCTTTTCATAATCCCCTACTCAACATTAGTTCTGTTTCAATCCCTTTGTTTGCTTCATTCCAGCCCCTCTCGGCTTCTCTTCCCATCTATTCTGAACTCAAGTCAAAAAATCAATTCGGAGGTGATACATGATGTGTTCAGATACCATTAACCAATACGAAACAGACGAATTCTACCACGCAGGCAAGGCCCAACCCCCACGCACCCAGCATCCCTCGCTCCCAGATCTGCTCCATCCTGATTCCATCACTGGCACCCCCCGCATCTGGCATCGCCCCATCAATTGTCCTGCGCGTCAACGCGTCCCCCCCACC
>JABXGU010000033.1 GCA_016550415.1 archaeon
CCTGTCATTGCTGCAGCTCAATCTGGACCCATTTCACTCACGATCTCACAAACTGACCTAGGACCGAATAATACTCTGCTAATCGGTAACAACTACACTGGTTACATTTATCTTGAACTCATACCGTTAATTCCACCACCTATCCCTGGCTTCCCAATCACCTCCATTATACTAGGCACAATCGCCGCAATGGGTATCCTAATCATTTTACGAAGAAAACGCGACTAATTATACAATAATATCTACTAACAACTCGAAAAGGGATTAGGTCATTATCCCCAACCATTAGTTTTGAATTAGTTAACTACAAATTTCATTTCAAAGTTATTTTCGAGATTTCTTGATATATTCTGGGATTGCTGTACCACAATTGCCACAAAATTCTTCAGTCCCCACCAGTTCACTTTCGCAAACAGGGCATTTCTCGAGAGGGATATTTTCATCAACCTGCGAAGGCGGTGTAGCAACTTTGGAAGCAATTTTTGATGAACCTACGGGTTTTCTACAGATTCCCGTCCATAAACAAACTGGAATAAAGAAGAAAGCTCCAATGATTACAAGAAAGAATCCAATAACGACTATCCAAACAAGGCCACTATTGACTGTCAAGTTGGCATCTGTAAAAAACTGACGTACAACGGGGTATAAGATTGGTGACCAAAAGAATACAACTGTATGGATAGCCATAATCAGAAAAGCAACAAAGAGCAATGTTGCAACTATTCTAAATTTCTGAGCGAGTTGGGGATCGCCTTCTGCGCCAGTAGCTCTATAATAGAGTACTAGGGTGATTAGGAGAGATGAAAAGGTAATGATTCCTAGAATTACTCCAAGAATTTGACCTAACATAATTAGTTGCCAGACAATGAATCCAATAATGATGCAGCCAATTATTACACCGATGGATACATATAAACAGCCTTCACACGCTTCTCCAGGAAAATTCCAAAAGCCACCTTTCTTTTTTTCACTCAACGTAATAGATCCTCCCTTGGGGAACCATTATTTTTTGGTTATTATATAGGAACGAGGGATGATGACATTCAGTAACACATGAATCTTATATCACATATTAGTGGTCTGTATAACCATTCTTCCTCGCACCATGATGAACTTGTATGGAGTTGAAAATTAATAAATGCATAGCACGAAGAATACAATCCTGTATTACTTTGAATAATTTTCTCTTTCAGCTTCCATGTAGTCACCTGATTTTTGACCTAGTGATTTTGCACGAATACCACGTTGGTATTCACGCCTAAGCCACAGGCAGTCTGCAATGGTAATGATTACCAGAAAAACAGGAATACCTATTGCCCAAAGAATTGCCAATCCCCAAACAATCAGCAGCATCATCTCAACTGTAAAGATGATAGGGATGGTAAAGATGGAATAAAATAGCCACGGAGCGAACAAGATGATTAGAATCATCACACAGAGAAAGATGGCCCAGATATTACTACAGGTGTTCCAGAGTCTTTTTGAGGGAACATATTCGTCAATGTATACTCCTTCACGTTCTGCTTTTCCTCGGATTGATCTCCTGTAGGCATAGTAGATGATCACTAGGATAAATCCAAGAACGATAATCACAACTAGACCCCCTACAAAAAGCATGATTAAAAGCCAAAGATCAGGGGGAA
>JABXGU010000369.1 GCA_016550415.1 archaeon
AGTTGGTTCAATACTATTTGGAGACCTTTACGAACAAGAGGTTGCCAAGCAAATTGATCCAAAGACCGTAACAATGATTGAGCTTTTGCTAAGGGAACGAGAAAAGCTTCGACAAAATCAAGAGTATGAGCGTGCAGACGCCATTCGAACCGCACTTAAGAAATTAGGTATAAACATCGAAGATAGAACCAAGGAATCCTATTGGTGGTAATCTCAGCAAGTAGTAATCCCTCAAACTGAAAATTTCAAGAAAAGCTACTTAGTACAACGTCTACAGGAAGCAATCCTTCAGACTTGGATTTTCACAGCAATTCTAGCATATCTGCAAGGAAGTAGAGAGAAGAAAAAAAGGTTGAATTGGCGCCCGGTCGAATCGTGGGCGCCTTATCCTAAGACTGCCATAGCTGCAAGATTTGCAACAGTTAGGAAGAAGTGTGGAAACAGACCAATACCAATGATGAAGATGGTTAGAACCACTATGGAGAATAGCATGAGTGGTGATGCTTCTTTGACTTGGGCTGCTTCGGGTGAGGGCTCTTGGAAGACAAGAATCTGGATTATCCGGAGGTAATATGCAACGCTGAAGGCACTGTTTAATACTAACATGGCGGTGCCAAGATAAGCACCTGCAAGGATAGAACCCCAGATTATGAAGAATTTACTGTAGAAACCAACGAGGGGAGGAACACCTGCAAGGGAGAGAGCACCCAGAGTGAAACAGACCATGGTGATTGGCATTCGACGACCAACACCTTTGAGCTGGTCTAGATCTCTTGTGTGAAGTGAATGGAGAAAGATTCCTGAGCAAAGAAAGAGCATACCCTTCGATAGCATATGTGCGACCATTTGGAATAACGAACCTGTGACACTGTAATAGCTTGCTTCTGCTGATGAGAGGGGCATCATAGCTATGGAGAAGCCAAAGATGATGTAACCCACATTTACGATGGTGGAATAGGCAAGTAAGCGCTTGATGTCCTTTTGTGTAAGAGCCATGAGGTTCCCATAGAGCATTGTGAAAAGAGCAAACCAGCTAATGAAATAGCCATGGTAGATATAGACTGAAGGATCAAAGAAAAGGAGAAAAGTCCGTAATATTGCGTAGCTACCATTCATGATAACGACGCCGCTTAGCATAGCGCTAATGCCACTAGGAGCGGCAGGATGAGCATCGGGAAGCCAAGTGGCGAGGGGTGCAATGGCTGCTTTTACTCCGAAGCCTATAAGCAATCCCACAATTGTGAAGGTGACCAGACTTTGGACAGCAGCAGAACTGGGAAGGGCTGCTATTGCTGTACCAATATCTGCTAGATTGACGGTTCCAGTTAGACCATACAGGAGAGACATGGTGAATAGTATCAGAGTGGAGCCCACAGCACTGAGAAGGAAGTATTTGATTCCAGCTTCAAGGGGTTCTGCTTCATCCTTACGAAAAGCAACAAGTGCATAGCTGCTTAATGACATTGCCTCCCAGAAGATGAAGAGTGTGAATAGATCACCTGAATAAACAACGCCAATCATTCCACCAACGAGGGTGAGAAGTAGGGCATAGAAGAGTGAAAGTCCCTTGTCATTCTCCATATACTTGATGGAATAGACAGAGACAAAGAGCCCAAGAAAGGCAAACATGATGCTCATCAGGATTGAGAGCATGTCAATGTGAATTAGAGTTGCACCAGAGCCGGTCAAATATTGGATATCAATCCAAGGATTCGATAGTCCATAAAGGGGAAGGATTGTG